>JBLYYS010000368.1:0-10218 GCA_048550235.1 Acidimicrobiia bacterium
CAATTGCCGCAGCGAGATTTACTGCGGTAGTTGACTTCCCCACCCCACCTTTCTGATTGGCAATGGCAACGATGAGTGGTCTTTGATCATTCGTCACAAGGCTCAATGATAAGGATCCTGCCGCCCCCGTCAAGGACCTCTGGAGGAATCGTAATCACCCGTCCAGTGTCCGGTGGCGAGGCCGTCGCTTCGATCCCTCGACTGAGGCCGACCACTGCTCGGCCGCCCGCAGAACACAGGTGACGCACCGCTACCGCCAGGCGATCCGGGTTCATCACACCTCTCGCCAATATCCCTTCAAAGCTGCCCCGAATGCCGGCTATATCGCCCTGCACCGGTTCCACATTGTCGAGTTGGAGCACACGAACGAGTCTTCGGAGAAGCGCCACCCGCCTACCTGAGCGGTCCAATAGCACAATGCGAGTGTCTGGCCACAGAATGGCGAGCGCGACGCCGGGCAAGCCGACACCGGATCCAACGTCGATCGCTGTCGCCGGTGCGCTTGACGGCCACGCCCGGGCAAACGAGAGCGAATCGCAGATGTGGCGATCCCAGATCCGAGGGGCTTCGTCGGGCCCAATACCGCCCGCAGGCAGTGCCTCCTTCTCCAGCCATGTCGCATATGCGGCCAGCAGGGAAAGCCCTCGTTCGTCCAACGAGTGTCCGGCCCAGGTGGCGACGCTTCGTGCCTTGTCAAACGCGTCCATGGTCTGAGCATAGTTTCACGTGAAACCGCGGAGCAACACAGAGCCTACGTTTCACGTGAAACGAAGAAGAGGCCCACCATCAGGCGGGCCTCTTCCAACCTTTTCCTAATGAGTCTATTCGGCGCTGACGACTACGCTCCGATGAGGTTCCTCACCTTCGGAGTATGATCTCACACCATCAATCTCGCCGATAGCGTCGTGAATGACCTTACGATCGCTCGGATTCATGGGCTCCAACATCACCTCACCACCATCCTCGAGGAGTTGCTCCGCTAGGCGCTGTGCGTATATCTGCAAAGCCTCGCGGCGCCTCTCGGCGTAGCCCGCGATGTCCAAACGAAGCCGGGTACCCTCACGGATCTTCCGTTGGGCAACGGTACGGGTGATCTCGTGGACCGACTGCATAATCGATCCTCGGGGGCCGATAAGGGCCTCTGTTTGAGGTCCGTCCACAGATGCGAACACAATCCCGTCTTCCCCGTGTGTCTTGACTTCGCCCTCGAGGCCGAAAGCGTCAACAAGGCCCTTCAGGAACGAGTCGACGACTTCTACACGATCGTCCATCGTCGCTTCGGGGGCATCATCAGCCGATACCGCATCACGGTCCATGGTTTCCTCCTGCCGCTGAGGGCGCCGTGGCTTCTTCTCGGCCTTCGGCTTGTCTTCAGTTCTCTTTGGTTTGCCAGAACCCTGTCTTCCGGAACTCTGCTTGCCGTTCTGGCCGTTGCCCGCCTTCTGGCGGCGTTGCTGCTGACCGCCCTGGCGCTTGCGGCCATCACCGCCTCGGGAGCCTTCGCGGCCCTCTTGAGGCTTCCGGCGTCGCTTACGCTTCTTCGGCTTTGCTTTCACCCGTACTACCGCATCGGACCGACCGATGCCCAGGAACCCCTTATCCGGCTGTTGGATGACTTCAACTTCTGCTAGATCGACGCTGGGAAGACCCAACTCGGCCAATGCCGCTTCAACGGCGACCTCGACAGTACGTCCTTTGACTTCCACCCACTCCACTAGCTTCTCCTCCTGCGCTGCTTCTTCTTGGCAGACCCTTGCGGTTTGGTCTGCCCTTCTTCTCCGGTTGGCGGCGATTCCTTCGGCTCGTCCTTGGGTGGGGGAGCAGGGCGACCGTCCATCCGGAAGATCATCGCCTGCTGCCCGAGCCTGAATATGTTCGAGGTTGCCCAATACAGCGTGAGGCCGGCCGGGAAGTTCCAAGAGATAAAGCCAATGAAGAGCGGCATGAACTTGGTGATGGTCTGCATCTGCTGAGCTTGCTTGTCTTGTGGACGCCCGTCGCGCGGCTGAGCATGCCACTGCTGAACGAACTGAACCGCGACCATGAGCGCCATCAACACCAGATACGGGATCGTGGCAACCAGGCCTTCTGTGCTGTAGATCGTCGCAGGCTCGAATCCCAGATCCATTCCCAGGAAGCGACCGCCTCCATCTACCAAATGTTGGTAAAGGTCAGAACCCGCCGGTATTCCAGAATCTACAATTTCCTCCGCGCTGGCCGCTCCTCTCAACACCCGGAACAAGGCAAACCAGATCGGCATCTGCACCAGCAGGGGAATGAGACAACCCCCCGGAGTAGCTCCGGCTTCCTTCTGGATCCTCATCATCTCTGCCTGGAGAGTCTGGGGATCATCCTTGTGTTTTGCCTGTAGTCGCTTTATTTCGGGCTGGATCGTCTGGAAAGCTCTGGTAGATCTCGTCTGCTTCAACGTCAACGGGAACAACACGAGGTTGATCAAGATCGTCAACATGACGATCGCTACCCCGTAGTTGGGAACGACGTCGAAGAACACACCGAGGAACCACCCGAGCACCTGCTTGATGGCATCAAACCAGGCCATCAGTTGGTCTCCTCTCTTTCAGGTACTGGATCGTGCCCGCCTTCGCGGAAGGGGTGACAACGTCCAATGCGGCGAATCCCCATCCATCCTCCTCGGATCAACCCGAATCGGCCGATCGCTTCGTAGGTGTATGAGGAGCAGGTGGGCTGATACCGGCAGTTCTTCCCCAAAGTGGGGGAGAGCGCCTTCTGATAGACCTTGATAAAGGCTTGGGCAACGCCGGCCGGTCCGAACCCGGCCCGTACTTCCGTCACGCCTCTGACTCCTCAATGGCGATGGCCGTTTTCAGCCACCTGAGTAAACGGTCGAATGGGGTGTCAACGACCGCTGCGGAAGCGACTATCACGTAGTCGGTTCCTTGTTGAAGCGGTACCCTACGGACCGCTTCCCGGAGTCGCCGCTTCGCGCGATTGCGTTGCACGGCGCCCCCTACCTTGCGCCCCACGACAAATCCGACCCTCGGAGGTCCGACGGGCCCGGGCGCTTGCACGACAACCAGCCCACCACTGTGGCGACGGGATCCTTGTCGAAACACTTGCTGAAACTGTCTTGAGGTCCGGAGCGAGAGGTACACCGTCCTAGACGGCGATTCGCTTCCGGCCCTTTTGACGGCGACGTTTGATGATGGCGCGACCGGCGCGAGTCCGCATCTTGCCGCGGAACCCATGCTTCTTACTGCGTCGGCGCACGTTTGGTTGATATGTGCGTTTCATCGGGGAGAACTCCGAGGTCGAGGTGCAACGAGCCTACGGATGAGGACCACCCTTTGTCAAAGCCCCTCCCTGCCGTCATCGTACTGGTGTTCGATACGCGAGAAATATAGCTAACACGCGAAAACCCGTTTCGAGCCGAATTGTCCACATTGGCCACGCTCGGAGAGATGCGCGTGAGCCTCAAAAACCCCCTCTGAACTGGTGTTTTGCTGGTGGTCGAATAGCCCACAAGTAGTCCACAAGCACGATTTTCGCCGTCTTGAGGCCGCCGTACCTCAGTCCATATACTCCGCCTCCGCCGGCAGAACACAGAACTACCGGGCACTTCCCCATGTGCGATGTTCGTGTGTTTTGCGCGGTCTGAACCCGGTAGGAAGGGAGTCCGGGCGTTGTGAAGCATTCTCCACATGGTGTGGAAAGACCTGTGGAAATGTATCGAGGAAGGATGGAAGGGAAGTTGACTCAGGTGCAGTCGGCAACAGATTCATGGACTTCGTTCCGCAAGGTATTGCAGGATCGAGTCTCGCCCGTCACGTGGCAAACCTGGCTGGCCCCGCTCGATATTCGCAGGCCGGTAGAAAGTGAACTCACGCTCGTAGCACCGAGCGATTTCCACAGAAGGTGGATCAGCGAGAAACACCGCGAAGCGATTGAAGATGCCGCGCTGGCTACTTTCGGACCCGACATCGATGTCCAATTCGAGACCGGCACGATGACCCTTCCGTTCGACGAGGAGCCCGAAATGGAGTTGGCCGAGCCCGAACCGGCTCTGCCCGCTCGAACCCGGGATCGTTCGCTCAACCGCCCCGGCAGCAGGCTCCTTCCCCGGTACACGTTCGAGCACTTCGTAGTCGGCCAATCGAACCGGTTCGCACACGCTGCAGCCATGGCCGTCGCCGAACAACCTGGTACTCATTACAACCCCCTCTTCATCTACGGAGGAGCGGGCCTCGGCAAGACTCACCTTCTTCAGGCCGTCGGGCACCACGCCCTTGAGTTGGATCAACAATGTGTAGTCCGTTACGTATCGTCGGAGAACTTCTTCAATGAGTTCATTGAAGGCATACGCTCGAAACGGATGGATGAGTTCAAGACCCGCTACCGGACAACCGACGTCTTGTTGCTCGACGACGTGCAGTTCTTCGAGGGTAAGGAGCAACTCCTCGAGGAGTTCTTCCACACTTTCAACAACCTCTATGAATCCGGCAAACAGATGGTCTTCAGCTCGGATCGGCACCCACGTCACCTCGACACCCTCGAGGATCGTCTCAGGAGCCGGTTCGAGTGGGGCCTGCAGACCGACATTCAGCCCCCCGACGTCGAGACGCGCCTGGCGATTCTTCGCATGCACCAGGAATCCATGGGTAGTCCGATGCCGGAGGATGTCCTTCTCTTCATCGCAGAGAACGTCGAGGACAACATTCGGGAGCTGGAAGGAGCTCTCACACGAGTGACCGCCTTTGCCGGCCTCACAGGACACCTGGTGAACCTAGAAATGGCCAGAGACGTCCTCCAGGATCTCGTGCCTGCCGCCGCCAGCCGTCCGCTGACCGCTGACCAGATCATGGAACGAACGGCAGTGAACTTCGGCTTCTCTCCCGTCGATCTGAGAGCCAAGAGTCGTCGTCAACCGCTCGTCCTGGCCCGCCAGGTGGCGATGTATCTATGCCGGGAGTTGACCGACCTCTCGCTGCCTCAAATAGGCAGCCTTTTCGATCGCGATCACTCCACCGTTCTACATGCGGTTGACAAGGTGAAGTCGCTGATCCAGACGGACCACGAGGTCTTTGAGCGAGTCACAGCGTTGTCCCAAGAGCTGAGGACAACGTGATCGAAGTCCACAGCTCCGGCCACGGACGAGCCCCCCTGTGGGAAGCCTTTCAGATGTCCCCAGCCGCTGTGTACACGGGAAACGTGTTCTCACCTGGCCTTTGGCTGAGTTCTCAACAATCCACAGCCCCTATTACTACTACTACCGTTAATACTTAGGAATATCAGAAGGGATAGACATCCGTGCGCATTCGAGCGGAACGAGACGATCTCGCCGACGTGTTTTCTCGGGCTGCCCGAGCAGTCGGACCAAGAGCGGCGTTGCCGATTCTCCAGGGGGTCCTCTGTGAGGTAGCCGGCAACACACTCCGGGTGACCGGAACTGATCTCGAGATCACAGTGCGAACCATGACTGAGGTCGAGGTCCTCGAGGAGGGCTCGGTAGTCGTACCGGCCAAGCTGGCCGACGGGGCAATCTCAAAGATGCCACAAGGAGCTGTGACTCTTGGCTCCAACGATGGGGAAGTGGAGATCCTGGGAGCAGGCCCGGCGTTCAAGTTCCGCGAGCTGCCGGTAGACGAGTATCCCCAACTGAACGATCCAGATTTTGGCGAAGCAGTAGAACTGGACGGTGATCTGCTGGCGGCGGCCGTGGCACAGGTATCCAGTGCAGCCAGCGGAGATTCAGCCCGGCCGATCCTGACAGGCGTGCTGGTCGAGGCTACAGAAACTGGGACCCGCCTCGTCGCAACCGATTCGTACCGTCTCGCTGTACGGGATCTCCCCGGTGTTGTCCCTCCTGCCACCGGGCTCATACCCGCCAGGGGGCTGAGGGAACTGAGCAAGACCGTGGGTTCGGCGAAGGTACGAATGTCTCTCGGAACCCGTGAAGCCGCTTTTGGCTCGGACAGAGGAACACTCTCGCTACGTCTCATTGAGGGGACGTTCCCGAACTACCAGCAGTTGCTTCCGGAGTCTTATCCGAACAGGGTGATCGTGGCCAAGTCCGCCTTGTTAGAGGCCCTCGCTAGGGCTGCTCTAGTCGCGGAGGATCACATCCCTGTGCGTCTCAAGCTCATGGAGGGGGGCGTGGAGATGACGGTCACGCGCCAGGACGTTGGTGGCGAGGCGGAGCACCTGCCGGGCGAGTTCTCCGGAGAGGACGATGAAGTGCTCATTGCTTTCAACCCGAGGTATTTGGCCGACGGAGTCTCTTCTATAGAGGACGATCGCATTGAGATTCAAGTGATCGACGGGCTCAAGCCCAGCGTTATCAGGGGTGTGGAGGCGAGGGATTTCCTCTATCTATTGATGCCGGTCCGGATCTAGGCAGCTGAGCGTTCGATGCAGGTCGACTGGGTCGAACTCTCTGGTTTTCGTTCGTATAAGCACGTTCGATTGGACCCGGAGCCGGGTATCAATGTCCTGGTCGGGGAAAATGCAACCGGCAAGACGAACGTTCTGGAGGCGATCGCCTATCTAGCGTCTCTGCGCTCCTTCCGTGGAGTCGCTGAAGCAGCACTCGTAAACGACGAAGCCGAGAGTGCTGTTCTCAGGGGAAGCATTGACCGTACGGAGGGGTCATCACTGATCGAGGTCGAGATCCCGCGTCAAGGTCGGCGACGGGTTCAGGTCAACCGGCAACGCCCTGGCAGATCGAGTGATTTGCTGGGACATCTACGGGTTGTCGTGTTTCTTCCGGACGATCTCGACATTGTGAAGAGGGGGCCTGCGTATCGGAGGGATTTTCTCGATGCCGCTGCCGTCCAGCTCTGGCCGGGGTCCTATCTCGATCAGCAGGAATATGAGAGGGCGGTTCGCCAAAGGAATTCGCTCCTTCGCCAGGAGGGGAGGGACGCCGATTCCGTCACACTGGCCGTTTGGAATCAGAGAATGTCACAGGCGGGCGCGAAGGTAATGGAGCGGAGAGCCCGCACTTCTGAAGCTATCTCACCCTGGATCAAGTCGATCTACGAGCGGTTGGCGGGGGAGGAGGTGGAAGTGAGTTTTCAGTACCAATCTCGATGGAGCGGCAGCCTTGACACCTCTGTCTCGTTGGCTGATCGGGAAAAGGCGCTCCTGGAGGCGCTCGAGGACTCCGATCGTGTTGATAGAGAACGACGGGTGACCACGGTTGGGCCCCACAGAGACGAACCGGTGGTGATGCTGAACGAGAGGGACACTCGATCGAAGGCGAGCCAAGGGGAGCAGCGGACGATCATGCTGGCCATGCGACTGGCTTCCCATGAGGCGGTTGCTGAGGCCGCTGGAGAGCCACCCATCTTGATTCTGGACGATGTGTTCTCTGAACTCGATCGCGCGCGTGCGGGGGCACTGGCCGGCGCCCTTCCGACTGCTCAAACGTTCATAACGACGGCCCGTTTCGAGGAAGTCCCGGTGGAAGGGCATCGATGGACCGTGCAGCAGGGGAGTATTCGGTGAAGGACCTGCATTCGATGGGAGCACTTCTTCGAGCGGCTCTCGGGTCGATGGGTCTTGACAGGATTGAGCTATCACTCACCCTGATGGAGGAGTGGGATGAGATCGCCGGTTCCCCCTGGGCGGGTGCTTCGACGCCCCTTGTTGTGAAGGATGGAGAATTGATCGTGGAAGCGGGTTCGGGGGCTGCTGTTCGGTTCCTCAGATACGCCGTCGGTGACCTGTCGCGGCGATTGGACGAGCGGTTCGGTGAGGGCGTGATCAATAGTGTCGTTGTCCGGCCGCCACCTGCCCGTTTTTCCCCATAGAATATGACGATTTGCGACATCAGGGAGCTTGGGATTTCGCCTTGAAGCGGCTATAATCACATCGTTGTAAATCGCGTTCCCAAGGGCCGTTTGACGGCCCCTGTTTGTTGAGAAGATCGAACGCCGAAGGAGTCCAGTGACTGCCCCAAATACATCGTCCTACGACGCTGGCGATATCACCGTCCTCGAAGGGCTCGAGGCGGTAAGACGTCGGCCCGGAATGTACATCGGATCGACCGGTCCGCGCGGCCTGCACCACCTGGTGTGGGAGGTCGTCGACAACGCCGTCGACGAGGCAATGGCCGGATTCTGCACGAGAATCGATGTCACCCTGCTGGCGGACGGGGGAGTGCGCGTCAAGGACAACGGACGGGGAATTCCTGTTGACTACCACAAGAAGACCAAGGTTTCTGCACTGACCACGGTGCTGACCACGCTGCACGCAGGCGGCAAGTTCGAACAGGGCGCCTACACGGTATCCGGAGGGTTGCACGGAGTGGGCGTCTCGGTGGTCAACGCACTCTCGAGCCGCCTCCTGGCTGAGGTCGTTCGTGAGGGACACCTCTGGTCGCAGAACTTCATCGAAGGTCGTCCACAAGGCAAAGTCGAGAAGGTTCGCCCGGCTCGCCGCACCGGAACCACTATTACTTTCTGGCCTTCCGAGAAGACTTTCTCCGAGACAACGGAGTTCCACTACGACACGATTGTTTCCCGCTTGCGCGAGATGGCCTTCCTCAACAAAGGCCTCGAGATCCGGTTATCGGACGAACGAGGTGAGGAGAAGAGAGAGAAGAATTTTCTCTACAAGGGTGGGTTGATCGACTTCGTCAAGCACCTCAACTCCAAGCGAGACCCGCTCCATGCGCACATCATTTACTTCGATCATGAGTCGGATGACTCTGAGCTCGAGATCGCCATGCAGTGGACGAGCTCCTACAACGAGACGGTCCTGAGCTTTGCCAACAACATCAACACCCACGAGGGCGGCACCCACGAGGAGGGCTTCCGGAAGTCATTGACGAAGGCGGTCAACGAGTTCGCAAGGTCGAAGAACCTCCTCAAGGAGAAGGATCCAAACCTGAATGGTGAGGACATCCGAGAAGGAGTGACGGCAGTCATCTCCGTGAAGGTTCGGCAGCCGCAGTTCGAAGGCCAGACCAAAACCAAGCTCGGTAACACCGAGATCCGATCCTATGTTGAGAAAACCCTCAATCAAATGCTGCCGGAATGGCTGGAACGCCACGCAGGCGAAGCACGCCGGATCGTCGACAAGTGCATCACCGCTTCTAAGGCCCGTGAGGCGGCCCGTAAGGCCCGTGAGCTGACCCGGCGCAAGTCTCTTCTCGAATCGACCAGCTTGCCTGGGAAACTCGTGGATTGTTCGTCTCGTGACCCTTCGGAGAGCGAACTGTTCATAGTGGAGGGAGACTCGGCTGCCGGCCCGGCAAAGGAAGGCCGGGATTCGGTTACGCAGGCGATTCTTCCTATTCGGGGAAAGATCCTCAACGTTGAGAAGGCTCGTCTCGCGCGCGCTCTTCAGAACAACGAGGTGCAGGGAATCATCACGGCCTCCGGAACGGGGATAGGCGACGAGTTCGACGTCACCAAGGCTCGCTATCACAAGATCGTGATGCTGACGGACGCCGATGTCGACGGTGCCCATATCCGGACACTCTTGCTGACGCTTCTCTTCCGACACATGCGCGGGCTGATCGAGGCCGGTTTCGTGTATGTAGCGCAGCCACCGCTGTACCGGGTCAAGGTGGGATCCAAAGTGACCTACCTCAAGGACGACGCGGCCTTTGAAGAGTTCCGACGTGATCATCCAAAGGTGAACCCGACCCGGTTCAAGGGTCTCGGCGAGATGAACGCCAACGAGTTGTGGGAGACGACGATGAATCCGGAGACGAGAACCCTCGTCCGGGTTGAACTCGACGACGCGGCCAGAGCCGAAGAGATCTTCTCCATCTTGATGGGCGACGACGTGGCCGAACGTAAGGCGTTCATCCAGCAGAACGCCAAAGACGTCCGTTTCCTGGATATCTGAGCAGAGGACCCCATGACCGACCGAGAAATACACGGGAACATTCGCGAGATCGACATCAACGATGAGATGGCGCAGTCGTTCGTCGATTACGCCATGTCCGTCATCGTCTCCCGCGCACTGCCAGACGTGCGCGATGGACTGAAACCGGTTCAGCGTCGCATCGTCTATGCGATGAACGAAGCGAATATGGGCGCCGGCTCACGTCACAAGAAGAGCGCCACGGTGGTCGGCGACACCATGGCCAAGTACCACCCGCATTCCAACGACGCCATCTACGACGCGCTGGTGCGCCTCGGACAGTCGTTCTCGCTGCGGCATCCACTGGTCGATCCGCAAGGCAACTTCGGAACGATCGATGACCCCCCGGCAGCGATGAGATAC
>JBLYYS010000369.1:0-6743 GCA_048550235.1 Acidimicrobiia bacterium
CGATATCTGGCAGCCGCTTCGGGTCACGCACGCCCGATTGGTCGACTTTCGCATGCATCTGCTGCTCGACTGGAGGGAGTCCGTCGATTGATCGGTTCGGCCTAGACGCCGGATGCCCCTACTACTGGTTCAACGCCTCGTCGAGCGTCGTCCATGCCAGGTTGGCGCACTTGATCCGAACCGGAAACTTCCGGACCCCCTGCAATGCCTCCAGGTCTCCAAGCACGGCGCCCGGCCGCTCGGGATCGAGACCGGCGTCGCCTTCGGAGTCGATGTCCATCATCGCTTTGAAGCGACTGGTCAACTCATCGATTTCTGCCCGGGTCTTGCCTTTGATCGCCTCGGACATCATCGATGCCGATGATTGGCTGATCGAGCACCCTCGCCCGATGATCGCTACCTCAGCGACGGTCTCCCCTTCGAAGTGAAGGTCGAGGGAGATTTCGTCTCCACACAGCGGATTGTGTCCGTCCGCATGGGAGTCGGACGCATCGAGAGGTTTTCGATTACGTGGATTGCGGTAGTGATCGAGGATCACCTCTCGGTACAACTCATCGAGTGCCATTGCCGGAACCCTAATCCAACCCGAATAGCGAGCGGGCTTCGTTGAGCCCGTCTACAAAGGCGTCGACGTCTGCTCGGCTGTTATAGACGTGAAATGACGCTCTGGCGGTGGCCGCCACACAGAGATCTGCCATCAATGGCTTGGCACAGTGGTGGCCGGCTCGAACGGAGATGCCCCGGCTGTCGAGAATGGTGGCGATGTCGTGAGGATGGACATCGCCCAGTGTGAAACTGATCACACCACCGCGGGATTTGATGTCGGTTGGCCCGTATTGAACCAGATCCGGTACTTCGCTCATTCGATCAAGCGCGTAGGCCGTGAGGTCGAGATCATGTGACCGCACCTCGTCCATGCCGACTTCCTCGAGGTAGTGGACGGCGGCTGCCAATCCGATGGCTTCGGCAATGGGAGGAGTTCCGGCCTCGAACTTCTGCGGAACAGGCGCCCATGTGGACTCGTACAGGTCGACGGTCGTGATCATCTCACCGCCACCTTCCCACGGCTCCATTTCGTCCAGGAGTTCAGGCCTGCCCCACAACACTCCGATTCCGGTCGGTCCGAGCATCTTGTGGCCGGAAAAGGCCAGGAAGTCTGCGCCGAGTGTCTGGACATCCACCGGCAGATGTGGCACGAGTTGCGCGCCGTCGACGATCAAGACTGCATCCGACTGCGAATGCACGATGTCGGAGATTTCTTGCATCGGAGGGATGGTCCCAAGAACGTTCGACATCCCGGTCAGTGAGACGACCTTGACTCGCTTGTCGATTTTGGCGCGCAGCACCCCGAGGTCGATCTGGTAATCCTCGGTCAGAGGGATGTAGACGAGTTCCGCCCCTGTGCGAGCAGCTACCAATTGCCAGGGAACGATGTTGGCATGGTGTTCCATCATTGACAGAACCACCCGGTCTCCCGGTTGCAGGTGATCGTATCCCCAACTGCTCGCCAGCCCGTTCAAAGCCGTGGTGGTGCCACGGGTGAAGATGATCTCATCCGGTGATCCGGCATTGATGAAGTTGGCCGTCCTGGCTCTGGCGTCCTCGTACAGTTCCGTTGCTTCTTGAGATAGCCGGTAGGCGCCACGGTGAACGTTGGCGTACTGCGACCGATACATCCGATCCATCGCATCGAGTACGGCGACTGGCTTCTGTGCACTCGCCGCAGAGTCGAGGAAGATGACCGGGTGGCCTTCCTCCTCCCGCCGCAGGATCGGGAAGTCCCGGCGGAGGTGAGAGAGGTCGGTCATTTCAGGCCGGCGCCTCTTCCCGGAAGGCATCGTATCCATCGGCTTCTAGCCGCTTGGCGAGTTCTGAACCTCCCGAGGTCAGCACCCGTCCGTCCATGAAAACGTGGACATGATCTGGAGTTATGTAATCCAGAAGTCGCTGGTAGTGAGTGATGATGAGAAACCCGCGATCGGGTGCCGTCAGCTTGTTGACTCCCTCTGCGACGATCTTGAGGGCATCGATATCGAGACCTGAATCGGTTTCGTCCATGATGGCCAACTCGGGTTCGAGCACCGCCATTTGCAGGATCTCGTTGCGCTTGCGTTCGCCGCCCGAGAATCCCTCGTTCAGGTATCGGTCGGCGAATCCCGCTTCCATGCCGAGTTCCCGCATCACATCCATGACCCGGAGTCTCAGCTCGAGGACCGTGTAATCGATGCCGGATCGATTCGACAGCGCGGCTCTGAGGAACTGCACGATCGGGACGCCGGGAATCTCCTCGGGATACTGAAAAGCAAGGAACATGCCGAGGTTGGAACGGTCGTTGGTTGCCATCTCGGTGATGTCTTGGCCCTTGAAGTGGATGGATCCCTCGGTGATCTCGTAGGAGGGATGGCCCATCAGCACATTGGCCAGCGTCGACTTCCCCGATCCATTGGGACCCATGAGTGCGTGCACTGCACCTCTCTCAACGGTGAGATCGACGCCGCGCAGAATGGGGACGTCTCCGGCAGAGGCGTGAAGGTTTTCGATTTTCAGAAGCGGTTGGTCGGCCATATCTCCAGCTTAATTAGCAATACGCGGATAGTGAAAACTCAGTTGGTCAGCCCGATGTCCCGGATTCACGAATAGAAGCCGAGAAATCGACCGACGTCGTCAAATCCATCGAGCCGGTGACCGGTTCCCCAGTCGCCTCATCTGGAAACGACAGCTTCACCTGGGCGGGTGACTCGGAGATCGTTCGGTAGCTGAGCACGCGGCCGGAGTCGATGTCGAACTCTGTTGTCGAACTTCCGCCGGCCGGTGACGCCACGATGCTCAAATCAAACCCGGTTCCGGCGAACTGCGAAGAGACGTCGCCGACATCGGCGCCCTCGACGAGGTCGTTCGATCCGCCGAAGAACAGTGACAACAACTCACCGAGCGACAGTTCGAATCCCGAACCCGCTACCGCGGTCTCGATGATTGCCACCGTCGTAGTGTCCGACTTCGAGATGTCGGTGATCGTATGATCGGAGGTTGTCGTGACGCTGGTGCCGAGCACCTCCTTGACGGTCTCCGTCGTCCAGGTAGAGCCGGCGCTGAGAGGGGCGGAGGCGAATACCGGGCCGAGATGGTCGGTCATCGGATCGACTCCTACCAACGAGGCGGCAGATCCGGGATTGGCCAGCAGGCCGAACAGGTCGGACGGGCTACCTTCTAGTGGGGCAGCTGCTCCGGTTGAATCGACGACGAGAACCAGGTCCGGCGGTTCCGTTACGGGGGCCAGGTCTGCGGGCAGATCCTCGACACCGTCGATCTCCTCAGAATCGATTTGGCCACTCACTGAGGTTTCGTTGATGGTTCCAGTGATTGCTATCTCGTAGGTTCCCTCCGTCGATCCGGGGTTGACGAAGTAGCTGATCTCACCGCGGGTTTCGATGGCAATGTCTATTTCCCCAGGCACTTCTGAATCACCGAAGATTGCGGGTGTGGCGCCGAGATCGATGTTTCCAACCAGGCCCTGGGTCATGGTGAACTCAAACGTGACGATCTCGCCTACCTCGTATTCATAGGTGAAGTTGGCGTTATAGAGCTCATCGACCGTGTCACTACCGCAACCTGCAGCGACAAGGAAGATGATGACTGTGGCGATGAAACGACGAATCCTGAACTCCCGGGAGGTAGCGTCTCATTGTATGAGTAGCAACGGACTACACATATGAAGCCGTCGGCGTCCACCCAACGAATTCTTGATTTCGCCGCCGATCACGGCGTTGCGTTGTCGGTGGAGGCGTTTCCTGAGGGAACCAAAACTGCACAAGACGCGGCGGACGCAGTCGGTTGCGAGGTTGCCGCCATCGTCAAGTCGCTCGTGTTCATGGTCGATGAGGAGCCGGTGATGGCTCTGGTGCCGGGTGATCTGCGTCTCGATGAGCGCCGATTGGCCGCAGCCGCCGGAGGCGAGCGGACGAGGCGTGCATCGTTGGAGGAGGTCAGAACAGCCACCGGATACGCGGCAGGAGGCACACCACCGTTCGCTCACGATCAGGCTTTGCGAGTATTTGCCGATCGGAAGCTCGATCGCCTCGAGATCTTGTGGGCTGCCGGAGGCACTCCTTCGACGGTGTTTCCCATCCGCCTCGAAGACCTGCTCCGCCTCAGTGGCGGCCAATGGGCAGACGTGAGTAGCTAGGAGTACCCGCGACCGGTCAAGTCGATTAGCCGAGCTTGAAGTGGGGCGTCTTCAGCGATCAGGCCGCTAGCTCCAGTTCCGAACCTGCCGCTGGTTGCCAGGTCCTCGGCAAGTGGTGACATGGCCGTCCACACGAGTTCAACGAGGTCCTCATCGAGCATCTCGTCCGCTCCCAGGCTCCTCGCCAGATCCCAAGCATGCAAGGTGATGTCGTTGATGCGCAGAGTCACCACTCGCCCTCGCTCCATGTCACCCTCCACGTGGTGATAGACAAGGCCTGGGGTTGCAGCAGCGCTTACTAACTCGATCATCGCGGCGGCTGTGTGTTCGATCGCCTCGGGGCGGCGATCGGCGTTGAGCTCAACGGTCTTGATGGCGGTCTGCATGGCGTCCTCGGCGCTCACTCCTTTGAGTATCGCCACTGTGAACGCATTGCCACCGATCACGTGGTCGACAAGGTCGCCAATCGTCCACTCGTCGCATGCACTTTGGGTGTCCCAATGGTCGGAGGTGACAAGCGAAACTCGGGCGGAGAACTCGCCATGCGCTCGAATCAGGCCTTCATGTTGGTCGATCATCCCGTTAGCTACGCAGCGCAGCGAAGGTTCCATCTAGAGAGCTCTGATCTGAGAGGTCGAGATGCTGGACGTACATCTTCGAGACCCCAATCCTCTCCAGCTCGGCCAGGGTCTCCTGTGCCCGTTCGGCCGGACCTACCGGGATGCCGGCATTTGCCCATCGTTCCTCCATGTCGTCGGAGCTGCGGTCCCGTTCTGCAGCGGCGGCGGCCAGGTTCTGCCGGTACTCAGATTCGTCGGCCCCGACCAGTACCGGTCCCATGACGCTCATGGTGATCGAGTTCGGATCGCGGCCTGCCTGTTCGGCGGCCCGGCGAACCCGGAGGATCTTGGGGGCGATGTCTGCCGCCGGGGCTATGAAGTGGTTGTACTCGTCGGCGAACGTGCCGGCGAGTCGGGGAGTCCGCGCCTTGCCCGATCCGCCGATGATGACCGGTAGGTTCTTGGGCTTGGGTTGGATGTTGCCTTTGAGCTGGTAGTACCGACCTTCGAATGCCGCCGGCTCGGAGCCGAATGCCGCGGCAAGGTACTGGAGTGACTCCTCGAACCGCTCGAACCGTTCAGGCCAGTCGGGGAAGGGGAGTCCGAACGCCTCGTGTTCGAGGTCCATCCATCCGGTACCCACCCCTAGGTCGAACCGTCCTGCGGACATCTGATCGATCGTGGCGGCGGACTTGGCAATGACCGCCGGGTGCCGGAATGTAATCGGCGAGACGAGGACGGCCAGCCTGATGGACTTCGTGTCGCGCGCCAGTCCTCCGAGTGTGGCGAACGCATCTGTGGCGTCGGGGGACGGAGTTCTGCTGGAGTAGTAGTGGTCCGAGCGAGCAAAGCCGACTAGACCATTCTCTTCGGCCCACAGGGCCGCGGCAAGGATCTCCTCGTAGGTCCCGCCGATTTGCGGCTCAGTCATCATTGCGAAGTCCACGAGGTCCTCCAGTGCGGTTGCTGTCACCGATAGGGTAATGGTCGAATGGATCCGATCACCCGACGCAGATTCCTGTGGATGCTGGGCGGTGCCGCCGGCCTGGGAGGATGGGCCGTCTGGCAGCGTTTCGGTGAAGCTTTGCCGGAGGGAGCGGCTCCGACGACCATGGCGCAGGCGACCGTGACGACGAGTCCGACCGCGGTATCAACACCGGCTCCGCCATCCCCAACCACCACCACGACGAACCCACCCCAGGTTGTCCTCGAAGTCATAGGACGAAACGGTTGGGGGGCGAGGGAGCCGATCGTCGATTACGGCTCCCACCCGATTGAACGACTGACCATTCATCACACCGCTGTTGAGCTGGCGGACGACAGCCAGGCTCCTTCGCGGCTCCGCGGCCATCAGGCGTACCATCAACAGCAAGGTTGGGCAGACATCGCCTACCACTTCGCCATCGACCGCCTCGGCAACGTGTACGAGGCCAGACCTTTCTCGGCGCCGGGCGATACCTTCACCAACTACGATCCGGCCGGCCACTTCCTGCCGGTGCTCGAAGGCGACTACAACATCCAACAACCAACCGAAACGCAGATTGACGCGTTGGTCCTCTTGCTGGCTTGGGCTGCCTCCGAGTTCGGCGTCGACCCGGCCACGATCAGCGGCCATCGTGATCACGCCTCTACGACCTGCCCCGGCGATCACATATACCGAGTCATCGTCGAGGGTTCGCTGGAGCAGCTTGTCCGTGAGCGCATCGAAGTGGGCGGGGTGGACCTTTCTTTGCTACGTGGTGACGCCGCGGTCGCACGCGTTGCGGAGATAGAAGCATGACGATGGCGGGAACCGATCCCGAGTCTCATGCGTCGCAGTAGAGAACAGACCGGAGGAACTCAAATGCGACGACTACTACTCCTGACACTGACCATTGCGATGGTGGCTTCGGCATGCAGCGCCGGCACCTCGACCACGAGTGAAGGTCCCGGAGGATCAGGCAACGGCAACGTGCCCGGCTTGTTCGCTGGAGCCCTCGTCCAGTTCAATCATTGCGACG
>JBLYYS010000370.1:0-3146 GCA_048550235.1 Acidimicrobiia bacterium
AGTCGCGGCGAGTTCAGCGTCCGCGGTGGGTTGGTCGATGTTTTCCCAGCCCAGGGGGGTCATCCCGTTCGTCTGGAGTTCTGGGGTGACGATGTTGAGTCGGCCCGCCACTTCTCTATCGGTAGTCAGCGATCAACCGATCCAGCCGAGGGTCTCATCGCATATCCGGCCAGGGAGGTGCGGATGGATGCTGTGGAGCGCGAGGTGGCCCGGACGCTGATCAACCGGGAGCCCTGGGCGGCTGCAACTTGGGAGCGGCTCGCAGAGGGACATACCTTTGCCGGGATGGAGTCGTGGTTGCCGTGGGTTGCTCCCGAGGCGACTGTGATATCCAGTTTGTCTGCCGAGGTTCCCCTCGTTTTGTTCGATCCCGTCCGCGCCGCCGATCGAAGCAGGGATCTCCTCAAGGAGGAGACCGAAATGGCTGCTGCCCTTGCACCGACCTGGGGACACGGCGCCCCGGAAGCCGGCGACCACCCCGCCTTGTACCTCGACCTGACCGAGGCGTTGGTGGATCGCGAGCCGATACAGGTTCCTCCGCTGGCCGCCGGACCAACCGATGAAGTGCTCGAAGTCAGAGCGCTCGATGCCACTCCCGGCGACGCCGAATCGGTCGCAACTGCGATCAATCGTTGGATTGCCGGGGGTGTCGACGTGGTCGTGGCAATGGACGGTGAAGCTGCCGCCGATCGGGTTGCCCGTCTACTAGCCGAGGCGGGGCTTTCGATTCCACGGCGCTCGAACCTCGAACGGATAGAGACGGCCGCAGTCGGGGTGGGGATCCATCACGGTTTCATGCTCCCGCAATTGAAGATGGCAGTACTGGGCGAACAGTCGATCGCCGGCCGCCGACGGGCCCACCGCCGCGTGGCGGCCCGTCGCGATCCGGCCGATGGAGCCCGTTACCGAGACCTGGCTGAAGGAGATTACGTTGTTCATTACCGCCACGGAATCGGCCGGTTTGAGGGTCTAGCCACCAGAACGATCGCCGGTATCGAACGTGACTACCTGGTCGTTGCCTATGCCGCCGACGACAAGCTCTACGTCCCCACCGACCAACTGGCCGCGGTCAAGAAGTACACGGGTGGCGAAACTCCCCGCCTGTCGCGAATGGGCGGCTCGGACTGGTCGAAGACCAAGAGTCGTATTCGGAAGGCTGTGGCCGCGGTTGCCGAGCAGGTCGTTGCTCTCCACCGGGCGAGGGCTTCGGCCACCGGGCATTCGCACAGCCCCGACACTCCCTGGCAGCGCGAGATGGAAGCATCCTTCCCATATGAGGAGACATCTGATCAGTTGACCGCCATCGGCGACGTCAAGGTCGATATGGAAGGCGACAAACCGATGGACCGGCTGATCTTCGGCGATGTCGGGTTTGGCAAGACTGAGGTTGGTGTTCGGGCGGCCTTCAAAGCGATAATGGACGGCAAGCAGGTTGCCCTGCTTTGTCCGACGACACTGCTTGCACAACAGCACTTCCAGACCTTCTCTGATCGTTTCAACGCTTACCCGACGCGGGTCGAGATGCTGAGCAGGTTCCTCACCGCCAAGCAGCAGCGGGAAGTAGTGGCAAAGCTCGCAACCGGCGAGGTTGATCTGGTGATCGCTACACATCGCTTGCTGTCGCAGGACATCCAGTTCAAGAACCTCGGACTGTTGATAATCGACGAAGAGCAACGGTTCGGGGTCAAGGCCAAGGATCAGATCAAACGGTTCCGGGTTGGAGTGGACGTGCTGACCCTCACGGCCACTCCCATTCCGCGCACACTCGAAATGGCGCTCACCGGGATTCGCGACGTCAGTCACATCCGCACCCCGCCGGAGGATCGCCATCCGATCCTCACGTATGTCGGCCCATTCGACGAACAGTCGGTTTCAGCCGCGATCCGGCGCGAGATGCTTCGGGAAGGTCAGGTCTTCTATGTACACAATCGTGTGCAGTCGATCGATCGTGCCGTAGCTCGATTGCAGCAACTGGTTCCAAACGCACGGTTCGCGGTTGCCCACGGCCAGATGTCTGAAGGACAACTCGAGCAGGTGATGCTCGATTTCTGGAGCCGCAACTACGACGTGCTGGTCGCCACCACGATCATCGAGTCCGGTCTGGACCTCCCGCAGGTCAACACACTCATTGTCGAGCGCGCCGATCTGCTCGGCCTTGCCCAGTTGTACCAACTCCGCGGTCGGGTTGGAAGGTCGAGTCAGCGGGCGTACGCCTATCTGTTCCACCCGCCCGAGCAGTCACTCTCCGAGGATGCGTATCGCAGGCTGGAAGCCATCGGTGAGCACTCGGACCTTGGGAGCGGATTCCATCTGGCGCTGCGTGATCTGGAGATACGCGGGGCCGGCTCGATGCTGGGCGAGGTGCAATCGGGCCACATCAGCGCGGTCGGCTTCGAGCTGTATACGCAGTTGGTTGCTGAGGCAGTGGGGGAACTAGAGGGAACCCCTGTCGACAAATCCAAGGACCTCGAAATCAGGATCGATCTTCCCGTCAATGCCCACCTTCCGGATGACTACATCGAAGACCAACTCGCACGTATTGAGGCCTACCGCCGACTCGCGTCCGCCACTACCAATGCGGAAGTCGAGGATGTCATTGCAGAATGGACCGACCGCTACGGAGTCCTACCTGAATCGGTCGGAGCGCTGATCGACATCGCTCGATTGCGATCTGAAGCGATTCGGATCGGGCTGACTGAGATCGTGAAGCTGCGGCGCGAGGTACGGCTGGGACCAGTTGATCTCACCACCAGTCAGGAAGTGCGATTGCAGAGGGTATCGCCCCGCTCGGTTCTGAAGGCCGACGAAGGCCTGATATTCATCCCCGCTCCTGCGGACGGCATGATCGTCGGCGAACTGATCGATTTCCTACGCAAGATGTGGCCCACCGAAAGCTGACCCCAACCCGTTCTGGCGTGAGTTTCCACACAATTGTGGCGGGTTTCTAACGCCAGAAGCGGTTAGGAGACCGCCTCCACTCTCGCCGGGACGTGTTTGTGATAGGGGGTTCCCACCAGCGGATCCTCAAAGGCGACTCCGGTCATCGTCAGCTCATTCGGCGAAACACCCGTAGCGGTCCGCTCTCCCGATTCGTCTGGATAATCCAGTCCGTAGCCATTGGGGAGTGTCACATGGCCGGGTCGGAG
>JBLYYS010000371.1:0-2654 GCA_048550235.1 Acidimicrobiia bacterium
AACATCCACTGTGAGACCACCTGATGGGCTGCAACCTCATCGGTACCCAGGGCAGCAGCGGTTGCCGTGGCGAAGGTCAACAAACCGACCAGCGACAGGGTACGCACTGATAGAGCTCCGCCTACATTCAGGAACGGCCGGAATTCGGATAGCGAAGGCATCCGCCATTCGAGCCCCCAGTCGGACCGGCGTATGAGCCAGAGGAACCAGATTGCGCCGACCCATTGTGCGATGAGAGTGGCAATAGCCGCTCCTCGAATTCCCCATCCCAACCCAAAGATCAGCAGCGGATCGAGGACCAGGTTGACCAGGTTCAAACCAAGCGTGACGACAAGTGGAGTCACCGTGTTCTGGAACCCTCGAAACGCCCCATGCCCCACGGTGATCAGCAACATTGCCGGAATCGCCAAGGCACGGATACGTAGGTACGGCGTAGCGGCCGAGTTGACTTCGTCGGTGGCTTGCATCAGCCCGAGCAAACCGCCCGTGGCCGACTCGACCAGCACCAATCCCGCCAACCCGATCGCGATCGCCAGCACGATTCCCTGTAGAACGATCTGTGCAGCCAGGTCGGATCGTCCCGATCCAAGATGTCGCGCCACCAGGGATGTCGTCCCGTAGGCGAGGAAATTGAAGGTGGCAAACATGAGGGTGAATATCGCCGTCGCCACGCCCAGCGCGCCGAGTTCCACCGAACCGAGTTGACCGACGAACGCTGTGTCGACCAGTGAAACCAGAGGGTCGGCCGCCAGCGCACCAAGCGCGGGTACTCCAAGCCGGATGATCTCTCGCGATAGTCCTTCTCGCTTGTGGCGAAACGGAACCAACTACTCGCTCATTCGTTTGTCTGGGAACGGGCACAGATCGAGGAGGCGGCACTCGAAGCAACGCGGCTTGCGGGCATCGCAGACGTCTCGCCCGTACTGAATCAGGCGCATCGAGAGGTTCTGCCATCGGCTCTTCGGGAAGAGCGCCTTCAGGTCTGTTTCAATCTTGACCGGATCGGTTTCGCTGGTCATGCCGAGACGATTGGAGAGCCTCTTCACGTGCGTGTCCACCGCGATTGCCGGCACGTCGAATGCTTCGGCCAACACAACACTGGCGGTCTTTCGCCCCACTCCCCGGAGCTTCACCAGTTCGTCGATATCCGCGGGTACATTTCCCTCATACTTCTCAACTAGCTCCATCGCCAGCGCGATGATCGACTTCGTCTTCTGGCGGTAGAAGCCGGTCGAGAAGACGATCTCTTCAACCTCCTCCGGGTTTGCCCCGGCGAGATCTTCCGGTGTGCGATACCTGTCGAACAAGACTGGTATGACCTTGTTGACGTTCTCATCCGTGGTTTGTGCGGAGAGGACCGTCGCCACCAGCAGCTGCCAGGGAGACTGGTAGTCAAGCGCGGTGCCGATCTGCGGATAGCGTCTGGCAAGGCGGCTGCCAATCAGGCGTGCATGCCTCATCTCCGGTTCCGATGGAATGGTCCCGTCTGCCCGGAAATGTCCTCGTGCCATAGCGCGGAGAGTAGCGCGAGCAGATCGGCGGCCGACAAGCACTACGATGCCGCCGGTGAACCTACGACAAGCAATAGAAAAGTACGGCGAAGTCAACGGCGACCTGCTGATGGTCGACCGCTTCCTCAACCACCGAGTCGATCCCGAAGTCATGACGGCCGTCGGAGTCCAGATCGCATCCTGGCTCGACGACCGCAGACCTGATCTGCTACTCACCGCTGAAGCGAGCGGGATTCCGCCGGCTCTCGCCGCCAGCCGGGAGATGGGCATCCCGATGGTGTACGCGAAGAAATACCTGGGACCGGGTGAGCGCTACACGTTCTCGCGCGAAGTCTCCTCCCCGACAAAAGGAACGGAGTACCGGGTCGAGGTTGCCAGACGAGTGCTGGAGCCCGGCCTTCGGATCGCCGTCGTCGACGACTTCCTTGCAGGTGGCCGTACCGCGGCCTCGCTCGGCGAGATTGCTGAAGAGGCAGGGTGCGAGGTTGTCGGCGCGATCTTCATCATCGAAAAGACCTTCTCGGGCGGAAGGGAACTACTCGAGTCCCACGGCTGGGATGTGCACGCACTGGTTGGGATCACCTCGTTGGAAGGCGGCGGGGTCGAAATTGCCGGCTGAGCGCGATATCGCCGTTCTCGCCGATCGCGTTCGAAAGCACTTCGATGACGGCTGCTTCGCCTGTGGACGCTCAAACCCGATCGGGCTTGGTGTCGATGGTTTCCGGCTGGAAGGCGAGACGCTGATCGCCGACTTCATGCCGAACTCGCATCATCGGGGAGGTCCGGGGATTCTGCACGGTGGAGTGACCGCAGCCGCTCTCGATGAGATTCTGGCATGGGCCGGAATGGTCACCCAGAAGATCGTGGTTGTCACCGCCACGCTTGATATCCGCTATCGGAAACCGGTGGCGATCGACGGACGACCCCTGACGCTGCACGGTCGTGTCGTGGACAGGCACGGCAGGAAGGTCAAATTGGCCGGTTCGTTGCTGGCCGACGGCGTTGAAGCGGCAACGGCTACTGGCCTCTACGTAGCCACCCACGAGCTGGCGGAACTCTTGGGCGAACCCGTCTGAGGACGATGCGACGCCCCTCCCTCGCTTACCTGGCTCTCGCTTTTGCCGCCCTTTTGTTTGGAGCGAC
>JBLYYS010000372.1:0-3575 GCA_048550235.1 Acidimicrobiia bacterium
ATGGTCACGCGGTAGGGGACCCCGCCGTTCTGTCGAACTAGGAGAGCGGTCGAAGCGAGAACAGGGTGCGAGTGCTCCCGGTTACGGCCTCTTCGTCTTCGATGTCGAACCATGATGCCAGATGGGCACGGAAGGCTTCTTCGGTGTAATCCGGGTGAACGTCTGACTCCCGCTTGTTGGCAAGGAGTAGATCGGTCATCGGATCTCCGATCGGAACGAACTCGATGACCACCCGGGTGTTGAGCGTCGCCAGCCATTCCAACACCTCTCGCACCGGTACATTTCCGCCAATGACGATGTGGTGAAGGACGGCGTACATGACCACCAGGTCGGGGTTTGCCCTGGTTTCGAGTGCGGTTCGTTCCCTTTGGCGCCACCCGGTAGACGGGGAAGGAGCGGCGACATCCACCACGAGGGGATGGATGCGCTGGTTGCCCTCAGCCGTGAGTGTTTGGTAGAGGCGGTCGACCACGATCTCATCGGAATCGGCAGCGACCACATAAGCACCGCTCTCGGCGGCAATCCGGGAGAAGTATCCGTCGTTGGCGCCGAGATCCCAGACAATCGAAGGATCGGCGATCGATCTGCGAAGGAACTCGCCCTTCAGCTCCCGCTGCCGGAGTACATGATCCTGGGAGGAGTAGTCCGACCATTCGGATCCGCCGGTTGGTGCCGTCAGTCCTCCGACAATCTTCTGGAGCTGCGTCACGTTGTTCTGAATGAGTTCCTTGCGGAAACCGGCCTGTCGGATCTCGCTGCGTACGTCGCGGCTGACCGCCTGGTAGCGGCGTTCCGCCCTTGCCTGCATCGCCACGTGCAGGAGCACGCCCTTTCTGAGTAGATCCCGTGGTCGAAGTAGTTGCCGGAAGTCGGCAGCAGCGATGCCGTCGAGGCTTCCTCGTAGCCAGGGGCGGAAGGAGACCTCCTTGTAGGCGCGCAACATCAGCGGGTAGAGGAACATCCGGCAGAACTGGCGGTATCCGGTCCAGGCTTCTCCTTCCTGCAATGTCTCGAATGAGCCGATGTCGATGAAGGTCGGTTGGATGCCGTCGAATTGGACGTTGAAGGGAGTGGCGTCTTTGAGGACCAGGTCCTCCTCTAATGCTGCGGCCAGGAGGTCCAGAGTGAGCAGCGCGGCATCCTTGAGCATTCGGAACGACCACTCGTAGGGATAGGAGATGACCGGGATACGGTCGTGTTGAAGCGCGGTGGCCCATCCGGCCTCGCCGACGTCATCGAGTGGGATTTCATGAGTCCCGATCAACCGTCGGTCCGTTGTGAATGCACCGAAGAGTGAGGAGTTCGCCAGCGCGGCCCAGGCTTCGCGACCGTGCTCGTCGAGAACTCTGATAACACGGTCTCCGTCGAAGTAGACATGGCCGCTGGGATCCCGGAACGAGCCGGTGTCTCTGCGCGGACCGCTCGGGGATTCCGGTGAACTCACAGGGTGCGTTTACTCATCCGTGGTCGCAGGGGCTTCCTGCTCGGTTGTTTGATCATCCGTGCCGGCGTTGCGAGCGAACAGGCGCTGTTTGGTGGCGCGGAACAAAACCGCCGCGCCGGCGACACCGCCGAGAACGGCCTGCATGATCAGGCTTCCGGTACCGGGGTCAAGATATGCGATTGTCAGAAAGTCAATGTTCATGATTCACCCCCGAGTCTACCGCCCCCAGCCACTTCCGAGTCTTCGGGCAAGTATTGCGCAGCACATAGGTGGCGTAATGCTGCTCAAGAGCGTGCCTGGGGACATAGGCTCTGGAGATGAACGATCTCAACACACCCGAGAAGGAAACGCTTGCCCGCTACCTGGACACGTATCGCGACATCATCGTCCACAAGGCGGAGGGTGTTGATTGGCCAGCCGGGGTGGAGGAGCGGGTTCCGTCGGGCACGTCGCTGTTGGGCATCGTCAAACACCTCGCCTATGTGGAGCGATGGTGGTTTCAGGCAGTGCTCGGTCAACGCCAAGTCGAGTTCCCCTGGTCGGAAGATGACCCGGACGCCGACTGGAAGATCGAGCAGGACGAGTCGGTGGAGGACATCATCAACCTCTACCGGGGCGAGTGCGCTGAGAGCCGGGTACTCCTGGATGAGATCGGGTCACTAGATGACTTGTTCCCTCAGGGCGACGACGAGATCTCAGCTCGACGGGTCGTCATTCACATGATCGAGGAGACTGCCCGCCACGCCGGACACGCCGACATTCTGCGGGAAATGATCGACGGCTCGACCGGCTGGGGCCCGTAGGAAGCGATTGGCAATTGGCTTCCGGCGATATGCGCGTATGCGAGCTCGTTTTACGCGGGTTGCACAAACCCGTTGCTTCTGGCTGAAACCTGATGGCTGACGGCTGAAAGCTTGCACTCGCGACCCGTCACTCGCGACTCGCGTTACTCTTCGACCATGGCGATCCGGCACGATCAGGGCATAGTCCTGCGGAGTTATCCGTTTGGTGAGTCCGATCGCGTCGTCATCATCCTGTCACCGAATCACGGCAAGCTCAGGACCGTGGCCAAGGGCGTACGAAAGACGAAGAGCAGGTTCGGCGGTCGGCTGGAACCACTGACCCAGATCGATCTCGTGCTCTACGAAGGGCGCAACCTGGACACGATCACACAGGTATCGGTGATCGAGGCCTTCCCTCACGTTCGGGATCACCTCGATCGGGTCGGTATCGCCGGTGCCATGCTGTCCGTGATCGACGCCGTCGCCCAGGAGAATGAATCGGCTCATCGCATATTCCTGCTCCTCCATCGAGCACTGCGGGTACTCAATGAAGCCCCACCCGATCCGGGATTGTTGACCGCGTTTTACCTCAAGCTGGCATCCTTGGTCGGCGTGGCTCCGGCATTGACCGACTGCGCGAGCTGTGGTGGCGAACTCGACGTCGAACGATTCAGCTTTTCGGCCGGGGGAGTGGTGTGCAGCCGTTGCGCAACTCCCGACGCCGTCAAGCTACGCGCCGGTCTGGTTGACTACCTCGCAGTCCTGGCCGGTAGCGAACTAGCGTCACTTCCCGAACACCAGGACATGGCGGTCGACGCTCAAGGTGTAGCCAGGCGGTTCCTCGAGTATCACCTCGAACGCAAATTCACGGTTGCAGAGGTACCGGGTGCCTGAAGATCTCGACACTTCAAGGCTCGATTTCGATCGAATCCCTCGTCATGTCGGGGTGATCATGGATGGTAATGGTCGGTGGGCGAACGCCCGCGGACTCGAGCGCACCGCCGGTCATGCCGCCGGCGAAGCCGCCCTGTTCGATACTGCACTGGGCGCTCTCGATATCGGACTGGAGTGGTTGACCGTCTTCACGTTCTCTACCGAGAACTGGTCACGGTCGGCCGAGGAAGTGCAGTTCCTGATGCTGTTCAACGAAGATCTCCTGAGCCGCCGCCGTGACGACCTGCACAAAAGAGGCGTAAAAATGATCTTCGCCGGTGCGCTGGAAGACCCCCGCATTCCGGACAGCAACAAGGACCGGATGCGGGAAGCGATGGAACTCACCGCTGGCAACGAGCGCCTGAATCTCGTCTTTGCGTTCAACTATGGAGGACGGTCGGAGATCGTGCGCGCGG
>JBLYYS010000373.1:0-3102 GCA_048550235.1 Acidimicrobiia bacterium
ACATGTGGCCGATGGCCCGGGTAGCAGGCATCGACAACTCACATGAAATGCTGGAGCAGGCGAGAGCGAGATCGGCAAGTGTTGATTGGATCGAGGCCGACATCGGAGTGTGGGCACCGGCGACGACGCTCGACGTGGTCTTCTCGAATGCAGCTCTTCACTGGATAGACGACCACTCCCGCCTTCTCCAGAAGCTGGCAGGCTGGCTGGCTCCCGGTGGTGTGCTGGCCGTTCAGGTACCGGCCAATCACGATCAGCCGACCCATCAACTCGCGTACGATCTCGCCGGCACCCGGCGATGGGCGCCACTGTTGTCAGGAGTACGCAAGTCTCCCGTTTTCACACCGCCTCAGTACGGGCGGCTGCTCTTGCCGCTGTTCGAGCACCTCGACATATGGCAGACGACCTACCTGCATATTCTCGATGGGGATGATCCGGTCTCGAAATGGGTCGAAGGCTCGTTCCTCCGGGGTCTTCTCGAACCACTGACACCAATCCAGACAGACGCCTTCCTCGAGGAGTACCGGCCGCTGCTCCGGTCGGCGTATCCAGCCGAAGTAGATGGCACCACGTTCTTTCCGTTCACCAGGACGTTCATCGTCGGGCGTGCCTGACCCGGCTCGCGACATTGGGGTTAGCACGATTATTCTGCCGGTGAAGGAGGGTTGTGCGGAGTCTGGTCTCAGGAGTAGTCGGTCTCATTGCTTTTCCGGTCTTGGTCGTAGTGCTGGTTGCCCTTGCGGTGGCGGTGATCACCGGCGGTGCGACAGACCTCACCGAGGCCGATCGCGTCAACGGGTACACGCTGGACGATCTTCAGGAGATGCCCGCATACTCGATTTCACCCTCTTCGGCCGAGCACATTGCGACAGAAGCGAGAGCGGCTCACCGATTCACCACCGCCGGTGAGCTTCCGGCGGTGGCGGGCAAGACCTTCCTCACGGACGAGTCCGTTGAGGATACTGTCGACTTCTACGACGATGCCCTCACGACACTCGGATGGGAGCCGGTCAACGTACCCGATGAGTTGAGCTCCACCTTCTCTGAGACGATCGTGGCCACATGGAACCGCGCGAACCTGTACTTCCGCGTCGCGTTCCTGGAGTCCGATCGGGTCGATATGGGTGCGTACGGACGCGCCTATCACTTCCAACTCTCTCCCATTACACCGGCGAGCGATGAATGATCCCCTATGAGCATCTTCCCAAGGTAGTTCTGCACGACCACCTGGATGGTGGTCTGCGCCCGGCAACCGTCATCGAGTTGGCCGACGAGATCGGCTACACGGGTTTGCCGTCGACCGATCGCGACGAGCTGTCACGTTGGTTCGATCAGGGGCAATCTGGCTCACTCGAGCGATATCTAGCTGCCTTCGCTCACACCATCGGAGTCATGCAGACACCCGGCGCCATCGAACGAGTCGCGTACGAATCCGTCGTAGATCTAGCTGCCGATGGCGTCGTCTACGCCGAGCTCCGGTTTGCTCCGTCCCTCAATATCGAGAGAGGCATGAGCCGTCATGAGGTGCTCGAAGCGGCCCTCGAGGGTATGCGGCGGGGCTCACAAGACACCGGCACAGCAACCGGACTGATCGTCGCCGCAATGCGAAACAGCGATGACTCGGATGTTGTGATCGAGGTTGCCATCGACTTTGCCGACGAAGGGGTGATCGGATTCGATCTTGCCGGTCCTGAGCTCGGATTCCCACCAGAGGCACACCTTGACGCATGCAGACGAGCCAGTGACCATCTCGCGGGATTGACTCTCCATGCCGGTGAAGCAGACGGGCCGGACAGCATTCGCAAAGCGCTCGAACTCTGCGGTGCGGACCGGATCGGCCACGGGATCCACGTCATCGACGATTGCCGGGTCGTCGACGGCGATGTTGTCGACGTCGGCCGTTTGGCTCAGAGGCTTCTCGATGATCAGATACCGCTCGAGATCTGTGTCACCTCGAATCTCCACACACACGACTGGAGCCCGGCCGAGCATCCGGTGGGCATGCTCTATCGCGCAGGGTTTGCCATCACTATCAACACGGACAACCGCCTGATGTCGTCGACTTCCATGTCAGATGAGTTCGCCGTACTGGCCAGGCATCACGGGTTCACGGCCGGTGATTTCGATGCCGTTACACGCCGGGCGCTGGCCGCTGCATTCGGGTCGACCCCCGACCTGGAACACCTCTGAATAGACCGACGGTCCGGCCTAATTGCTGGGCGCAACCTGCGCTTTCAGCCAGGCAATGATCTCGGCGACAATCTCCGGCCCTTCAGGTTCGTTGAGAGTCTCATGGCGAAGCTTCGGATAGAGGCGGCGCTCGACAACCGGCAAGTCTGTCAGTGGCGCAGACATCGAGGCCGGTACCACATCATCTGCACCGCCGTGAATGACCAACGTTGGGGTGCTCAACGATTCCAAACGCCCCCGAACCCTATCCCCCGCCGCAAATAGCTCGGCGCCGAGGCTTGCAGTCGTCTTCGTTGCCACCATCTCATCCGCGAAGTAGGCCTCGCCGACGGCCGGATCCCGCGAGAGCTGTTCGCCGCCAATAGCGGTTGGGATGGCCAGCTTCGGCAGGAAACGTCCAAGGATGGGCGCCAGGGCCCTTTGCCATGCCTTACCACCCCCGAGCCCGGGTGAACTGACGACGGCGAAATCGGGGCTTGGACGGCCTGCGGTCAAATAGTCGAGGAGTATCAACCCGCCCAGCGAGTGACCAAGAATCACCGACGGTAGACCGTCGATGGTGGAGGCCGCGAACTCGGCCTCCACCTCATCAAGGAACTCTGAGAACTCGTCGACGTGACACCGTGCTCCTGCCGACGCTCCGTGTCCGACTAGATCGAAACTGGATGTGACGATCCCGGCATCGGCAAGCAACCGTCCGGTGCGTTCATAGCGGCCACTGTGCTCGGCTAGGCCGTGGACGATGAGCATCGTCGCCCACGGCTCATCGGCAGGCCAAATGCGACGAAGGCGAGTATGACCGTCGCTCTGGACGGTTGTCTCGACAGAAGCACTACTCATCGTCTTCCCCCCAAGTTATGCGGAGATTCCGGGCAGCCGATGCTTCATCCGGTCTACCGACCGGAGTTCTCA
>JBLYYS010000374.1:0-5514 GCA_048550235.1 Acidimicrobiia bacterium
ACGACGCATCGTCGATGGAGATATTGGCGGCCCGAACGAACGTAGTGATCTCAACCGTCGGCCCGTACGCCCTGTACGGCTCCGAACTGGTGCGTGCGTGTGTGCAGGCCGGAACTCACTACTGCGATCTGGCGGCTGAAGCACACTGGATCCGGAAGATGATGGACGCACATGGAGCCGAGGCGGCGGAGACCGGCGCCCGTATCGTTCATGCCTGCGGAATGGACTCCATCCCGTCGGACGTGGGTGTGCACTTCCTGCAGCAGCACGCCAAACAGCTCTACGGGAAGCCGTGTTCACGGGTCAAGATGCGGGTGACCGAGATGCAGGGCGGGTTCAGCGGCGGAACCGCCGCCAGTCTGCTGCACGGGACCGACGCCGGCCGGACGGATCCGTCCATCGGGCAGGCCATGAGGGAACCCTATTACCTGGCTCCAGAGGGCCATCGCCGGGGACCCGATGAACCGGACGACATGCGGTCGACGAAGGTGGAATACGACGCGGACCTGCAGGCCTGGACCAAGCCGTTCTTCATGGGGCCGATGAACAGCAAGATCGTGCGCCGGACCAATGCACTGCTCGGCTATCCATACGGCGAAGGCTTCCGCTACGACGAAGCCCGGGTAGTCGGCGACGGCCTGTCCGGCCGAATCAAGGCGAAGGCTCAAGCGTTGGGATACGTTGCGTTCTTGGCAGCCGTGGCGAGCCCACGGACCCGGCCGCTGCTGAAGAAGTACGTATTGCCCGACTCCGGAGAAGGTCCCGATCAGGAAACCCGCGAATCCGGACAGTGGGAGGCCGTCCTCATCGGCAAGATGGACGATGGAACGACCGTACGGACACTCGTTGGCGGAGAGGGGGATCCGGCGACGGATTCCACCAGCCGCATGCTGGTCGAATCGGCACTGTGCCTTGCTGAGGACGCGGAGAAGATCCCGGTCGGGGGTGGATCGTGGACGCCGGCCTCGGCGATGGGCGATCTGTTGTTGGATCGGCTGACCTCGCACGCGGGCATGAGCTTTGAGGTTGGAGACGACGTTCGGAAGGAGTAGGCCGTCATGAGTACCGACCAGAACCATTCAACTGTGGTCATCGGAGCCGGGCTCGGGGGGCTGTGTTGCGGCGCGCTTCTCGCCAAACACGGTGTGCCCGTCACGATCGTCGAGCAGCACGCCAAACCGGGTGGGTACGCCGGGGTGTTTGCCCGAGCAGACGGCAGGTTTGTCTTCGACATCTCGCTGCACGGGACGGCGCTGAACGACAACGCGGGAGCCCGCCTTCTCGACGAGCTCGGAGTCTTCGACAAGATCGAACTGGTTCAGCTGCCGGAGGTCTATCGCCTGAAGACCCCTGATCTGGAGATCTCCGTCCCGCAGCGCGATCCAGAGGCTTACATCGCCTTGCTCGTTGAGCACTTCCCCGATGAGAAGGATGGGATCCGAGGTTTCGTTCGATACATGGTCGACCTCACCGAGGAGGGTATGCGGTTCGAGTTGATGGAAGACTTCGACCTGCGGATGTTCCCGGCCGAGTTCCCGATGATGTGGGAAATCCGGAACAAGACGCTCGCTGAACTTCTGGGTGAGTACGTCGCCGACCCGTCGCTCAAAGAAGCCTTGGCAGGGCTGTGGCCCTATATCGGCCTCCCCCCGTCGAGGCTCTCCGCGTTCCTGTACGCCTCGATAGCTGGTCAGTACCTCAGGAACGGGTCCTTCTACATCAAACCGCGGTCGCAGGCACTCAGCAACGCACTCGCTCAGGTTGTTGTCGAAGCCGGTGGGCAGATCATGCTCCAATCGGTGGCGGAGGAGATCCTGGCAGCCGATGGTGCCGTCAAGGGTGTCCGACTGTCTGACGGAACAATCCTGCCGGCCACGGCCATCGTCAGCAATGCAAGTGCTATCACGACGTTCACCAAGCTGCTTCCAGAGGGGGCTCTGCCCGCCGAGTACCGAGAGCGGATCTCGACCTACCGGCCGAGCGTCTCCACCTTCATTGTCTGGCTCGGGCTGAATACCGAGCTACGCGGCAAGACCGACGCATACAGCACGCACGTCACCACCGGTGCCGGACCCGAGGCTGAATACGAGGCCAGCTTGCGAGGGGACCCTCACCAGGTCGGGTTCAGTGTGACGGTCTACGACAACGCCTTCGAAGGCTATTCGCGGCCCGGAACCTCCACCGTGATGCTGTTCTGCCATAGCGGATGGGAACCCTGGGAAGAGTTCGAAGCCGACTATGTCAGAGGCGACAAGGTGGCCTACGAAGAACAGAAGGAGCGGTGGAGCGAGATCCTGATCCGGCGGGCCGAGGAGCTGGTGATTCCGGGTCTCTCGTCCATGATCGAGGTCAAGGTGACGGCCTCGCCTCTCACCAATTGGGCGTTCACAGGCAACACCCAGGGGGCAATCTACGGCTTCGAGCCGTCGATGGACAACGCGTACATGACGAGAATTCAGAACGAAACCCCGGTCGAAGGGTTGTATCTCGCTAGCGCGTGGGGCAGCCCGGGTGGCGGATTCGTCGGAGCCCTCAACGGTGGTGCGGCAACTTTCCAGGCCCTGACGAGATCGTGGGCACAGGGGTGATCGCCGGGCTACGCGTCGAACAGTCCCACCTCCACCGTACTCTCGACCACCTGCGACGACTCGGCATCGAGGTGGTCGGGCATGAGTTTCGAACTCGAACCGCCACCTACCGGCGAAGAAGCCGAGGCTCCGAGGTGAAAGACCAGACACAGGATGGGTTGCGATCGTGCGAAGTAGCTCGAGATGAAGAGTGACGCTTCAACAAACAATCCTTCTGCCTTCGAGGTTGTTTCGCAGCTGGTAGCAGCGCTGGCGGCCCAAGACACCGAGACTATGAAGGCCCTGCATGCCGAGGACTACGTCGTGGATTGGGTCTACGGTGACGCCTTCGAGAACCCGCCCGTTTCTGGAGAAGAAAGCGCCGCCTTCTTCCCGGCCTGGTTCGTGGGCTTTGGTGAAGTCGACTACGACGTGAAGCGCACCATCGCTGCGGATGAGGTCGTCGTCACGGAGTGGGTCTTCACCGGCACCCATACCGGTCCACTGGGTCCGCCGGTATTCGAGGAGCAGCTCGATCCAACCGGACGGACCATCCAGTTCAGAGGTGTGACCGTCTACGACGTGAGCGACGGCCTGGTTCAGCGCGAGACCATCTATATGGATCTGGCCACGTTGCTCGTGGAACTGGGAGCCAGAGTGTGAGTCTGTCCGGGCCCCACGCCCACATGGGGACAATCATGAAGGCGACCCGGGTGGCAACACCCGGCGCCGACCCCCGTCAGGCCCGCAGAATCATCGTCCTGTTGGCGGTATGCACGGCGCTCCAGATGACCAGCTACGGCATGATCTTCCCTCTCTTTGCCCGGAAGATCGGAGACTTCGGCGACAGCGTGGCAGTCCTGGCGGCAAGTGTGATGGCCTATTCGCTGGCGGGCGTCATTGCGGCGCCGTTCATGGGGGTGTTGGCCGATCGTTTCGGTAGGCGGCCGCTGATCCTCGGTTCGTTTGCAGTGTTCGCGGCCGCTTTTGCCGGCTACTACCTGGCAGCCACGTCATTGGCGTTCATAGTCATACGCGGCTTGGCCGGGGCGCTGACGGCAGGGCTGGGACCGGCAACTATGGGGCTCGTCGCCGACATCGCACCCGAAAACGAACGCGCCCGCTGGATCGGCGTCGTTGGCGGCGGCACCTCGGCGGGCTTCATCGTTGGACCGGTCGTGGGTGGTTTGCTCTATGACAACTGGGGCTACGGTCCGCCCTTCCTGGCATCGATTGGCATTGCTCTGCTCACCCTCCTGATCACCTTCGTTGCCATCCCTGAAACCCACACGAGAGAGAAAAGAAGGAGGGCTGCCCTCTACGAGAAGCGAGCCGCTCGATTGGCGCCGAAGACGGGAACCACCGAATCGTTCATGGCTTCGCTGCCACACCCGTTGCTGGCCTTTGGAACCTTGCTCTTCGTCAATCTCAGCATGATCTTTGCCTGGTTCTTCATCGATCCCCAACTGCCGTTCTACGCCTTCGATGATTTGGGGTGGTCGACGGCGCAGTTCGGCGCCGCGATCAGTTGCTATGGCTGGGCCGCGCTGATTGGAAGTCTGACGCTGGGTCAATCCAGTGACCGGTTTGGACGCAAACCGATCCTCATCATCGGTCTCATTCTCCATTCGGCTCAGTACGGAGGATTGATGCTCACGGATGTCTATTGGGTGATCATCGCCGCTTTCATCATTGCCGGGTTGGGCGAGGCTCTTGTGAATCCGGCCTTGAGCGCCGCCTACCTGGACATCACACCAGAAGAACATCGTTCCCGGGCGATGGGTATCAAGACGGCCGTCGGATCGCTGGGCAGCCTATTGGCTCCTGCCTTGCTGACCGTCTTCGTTGGGGATCTCTCACCGCGAGGTGTGTTCTCCACCTCCGCAGCCTTGATTCTGTTGACGGCGTTGGTGGTATTCGCAGCCTTGCGGCTACCGAGTCGGAAGGAGGCGGCTCGTGATCTGGCGTGGGAGGCTTCCCAGGATCGGGTCATGGCTGCCCAGACCGCATTGCGCAACGTGACGGTCAGTGCCACAACAGCTCGCAAACTGAGAGGCGCGGCTTGATCAGGGACCGCAAACGGAGAACTCGACCCGACATGGATTCGACCGAGGCCTCTCCGGCGCCTACCCCCGGGGGGATACCCGCCGAGGGGGATGCCAGACCCCCCTGCCGTCACCCACACTCAAGAGCATGGACCGACACGCGGGCGAGCACCGCCATCTCTACAGCACTCCCGACCACCTGCGACAGCGCGGCATCGAGGTGATCGAGTTCCAGACTTACCAAGCCGAGGAGGACTCATGACTCTCGTTCTGATCACACTCGGCCTGGCCGCGCTCATCGCCGGCCTCGGCGGAATCCTCGTGGCCCGCTACGGCGATCGAGCGGCTCCGGCCGGCTATGTCGTTCTGGCGTCCGTGGCCGCTCCGCTTCTTCTCTTGAGCCTCTTTGCAGGGGATGCCGCGGAGGTGACCGATGTGCTGGGAATCGCTCTGCTGATGGCTGGCCTCCTCGGATTAGTCGTGTTGTTGAGCTGGCCGCTCCTCAACCGGACGAACGCCTCGACGGCGAGTGTGGTGGCCAGCGGCATCGCGACAGCCCTCACCCTCGCCTTTTCGATCTGGCTGTTCGTCGCCACCGGAGATGGACGGTCAACGCTGACCCTCCTCGGGCTCCTCTTTGCGCTGTTGGGGATCGCGGCGGCGGTCCTCGGGGTTCTTTGGTTGGTGATCCAGCTCATCCGTCGGCGGGCCCGGCCGGCGCTGGCTTTCGTCTGGTCGGCTGTGTCGATGGCGATCATCGGCTTCGTCGGTGTCGCGGTGCTCTCTCCGTCGCCGGAGCCCGTGCCGGAAGCGTTCGCCGGCCCTGCGGACCTGGACCGGTATCTCGAAACCTTGACCGATTCCGGTGGCCCACCCGGCATTTCGCTGGTGGTCGTCAAGGA
>JBLYYS010000375.1:0-6229 GCA_048550235.1 Acidimicrobiia bacterium
ACGAACTCGGGCGGCCAGGGAGCCGACGTCACTCCTTGCTTGGAGAGTCGGAAGTCGCACCGGTCGCAACCCCAGGCCAGGGTCTTGGTCCGCCGAAGCCCGATCCCCATCGCCTCGAACATGACGTAGTCGAGATCGCACCCGTACGGACCGAGTTCGTCGGCCCCCTGGCTGTGGAAGTATTTGACGATGCCGCACTCGGTGTAGTCGATACCGAAGTCGAAGGTCGTCCCGTCGCCGTCGATGCGCTCGAACACCCAATCTCCCGGATAGCGGCGTGCCTGCGACCTACGGGCGGCCTTCTCCAGCTTCCGCCTGCGCAGCCGGCTGAAGCGCTGTCTTCCGATCCAATGACGGAGCGCCTTGGGAATCCGCCCCATTTGCGCTCGGAACGCTCGGTGAAGGAACTCGCCGGCATCCTCGACGCTGCCACCGTGCCCGACCACCACCCTGTACGCCGCCAACGCCCACGGTGCTAGCGCCAGATTGCTGGAGTTGATGTTGCGCCGCCCCCCGATGTACGGAACGTCGGGGATCAGACGCCGGTACTCGTCCAGCATCTCCTCTCGCATCACCGCCGCCGTCCGCTCTCCGAAACGGTCGACCAGGGTGCCATCCGACCGTTTCAGGAACCTGTCGAACTTGCCGACCAGCTTTTCTGTCTGCCGGCTCGAAGTCGGTGCCTTCGCCTCAGGCCGACCGTTTTCTGCCGTCATAGAGCCCTCCCTAGAGCAGTCCGAACGACAGACCACTCCAGCTTCTATCAGACACCAGAATCGGCATGCCGACAAGGGGCCAAAGTCACTGGATCGGAGCTCCATAACCGACCGATATGCCTTCTCCTCAGCTGACATCTACAAACCCCGCCATGAGCCGCGTTTGATAGCCGGCGACTCTACGATTTGGCAGCGATGTGGCATACGAAGCGGAGGGGCCCGAGTAGGGCAGAGCTGGTCGAACGGAAGCGCCAGCTCGAAGGAACCATCAACGTTCTGGCGGTGGAACTGAAGGAGCGAAACGCGCGCAATGAACCCACCGGCACCTTGGAGGAGAGGCTCGAGCGGCTTCGAAACCAGCACTATCAGACCCGCCTCCAGATCGACCAGACTGATCCCGACGCCTGATGCCTCTACCGGATCGCAGCGTTCGTCCGGTCGAGGTGAGAAGGTTGGGGCGAGGACGTGCTGATAGGCTCGCTGAATGTCTGAGATCTTCGTTTGGCCCGACGAGCTATCGATACCGTTTGCAGATGGGGCGAATCTTCTGGAGGCGGCAATCGAAGCCGGTGTGCCGATTGCCCATCTGTGCGGTGGTCGAGCACGTTGCTCGACTTGCCGGGTCCGGATCATCGAAGGCGAGGACTCACTGACGGAGCGGACCGAGCCAGAGGCGGCGATGGCTGCCAAGCTCGAGTTCCCAGACGAGATTCGGTTGGCATGTCAGACAGACGCTGGCGGCTCCGTCCGGATGTGGAGGCTCGTTCTTGACAAGATCGATGTCGAGATGGCTTCCCAACTCGGCAAAGGTCACTACGCCGGCCCGGTCGGTCGGGAAGTCGAAGAAGCTGCCGTCATGTTCACGGATGTGGCTGGATTCACCTCGATGTCCGAAACGCTTCCTGCCTACGACGTCGTCCACATCCTCAACCGGTTCTTCGCGCGGGTGGAGACGGCAGTCGAGTCACACGACGGAAGGGTCGACAACTACATGGGCGACGGCCTCCTCGCCGTGTTTGGGGTGAACGATGAGCTGAATCCGGCCCTAGCGGCCGTCAAGGCCGGACTCGAGGCAATCGAGGTTGCGGCCGACATGCATGAATACGTCAGCAGGATCTACGGGTGCTCATTCAATGTCAGAGTCGGAATCAGCTTGGGTGAAGTCATTTTCGGGTTGATGGGCGGCGAGTCGTCGGCTCGCGAGACGGTGGTCGGAGATGTGGTCAACACAGCCAGTCGTCTCGAATCGGCCAACAAGACAACCGGGACTCGCATGCTGGTCACCGACGATGTGAGGGCCAGAACCGGTGCGACTGTCGAATACGGGCGGAGCTTTGATCTCGACCTGGCCGGCAAAGACGGACAGGTTACCGGCCATGAAGTGGTCGGCCTTGTTGACTGAGTTTGATTGGGCCCTCGGTTGACGTCGCGGGCGGAAGGGGTCTAGCACTTCGCCCTGTCAGGTGGCGCGTAGCTCGTCGATCAGCGGGTGGATCCAGCGAGCACCCATGCCCAGCAACTCCGGATGCTCGTTGAGCGTGTCCAGATGGAGGGTTTCCACCTGATCTCTGACTTTCTCGATCGTGTAGCCGATGTCCAACTGGGTTTCGTGGTTTTCCGTAACGAAACCGATCGGCATGAACACGAGCGCCCGGGCCCCAAGGCCGATCAGGTTCTTGGCCGCCTGGTCAACGTCCGGCGTTGTCCACTTGCCGGGAACTGGGTGGTTCATCCAACCAGGGCTAACCAGCGGGAAGCGGCGGTTGAGGCGTTCCTGCATGGCGTAATACAGAGCCGTGCTCTCCCTGACGCCCGTTTCCATACCCTTGGTCTCGAGGGGGCAACCGTGCAGGCACAGCACAATGCCGACCTGGGTCGGAACGTATCGATCGAGAAGGGGGGCGACCCCACCTTCGATGTATTTGACCAGGAGCTCCTGGAAATCGGAACGCTCCCAGAATGAAGGCAGATAGCGAATGTCCTTGAGCCAGGCACCGTCGGGATTCAATGCCTCATTGATTTGCTCGAGGGCCAGGCCGCTGGTGAAGACCGAGTCGACGACGAGCCATGGATACACAACCACCCGGTCGAAACCCTGCTTCCTGATGTCGGCCAACACCTGGTGGGGCATGAACGGCTCGACGAAGTTGTAGGCCTTGAAGACGGCCACGTCGTCCCCGTAGGTCTCCCTGAGACGCTGCTCGATTCCCTCCCGCTGACGTTCGAATATGTCATTGTGCGGTGAGTGGTAATGATTGGCGGCGTGCCATTCCTTGCGCTGCTGGCGTTCGAGACGGCGGGACAACCAGGGAATCGAAAAGTCCGGAAACTTGATCGACTTCGAAACGAGCAGCCGAAAGGACCTCTCGTTGTATTCGGCGAACTCGTCATAGTCCTCGACTTCACCGTATCCGCAGAGCAGAACAGCAACCTTGTTTGTCATCATCCATCCCTTACCGCCGTACCGTACGATGTACGGAACCACTTAGCGTGGTGGATGAGCATAAAGGGGCAGGGATTTCTATGAAGGCAGTGTTACTCACTGAGATTTCCGATCCCAACGCGCCGATCGGTGGGAAAGCTCAACACATTCGCTGGTTGCTCAACCATGGAAAGCGAGTGCCCACCACCTGGGTACTCCCCGCCGGCGCCGGCGGGCAGGGTCATTTGGATGTGATCACCTGGCTGTCGCACGACGGACCGTGGGCGGTGCGCTCCTCCGCTGCGGTTGAGGACGGTATGGAGTCCTCATATGCCGGCCAGTTCGCCACCTTCCTCGATGTTTCCGGGTCCGAAGAAGTGGCACAGGCAATTCGCGGTGTCCAGGCATCGGCTCAAAGCTCGATCGCCGGGACCTATCGGAAGCGAAAGGGTGATAGTCAACCGGTCGCCATGGCCGTAATAGTGCAGGAGATGGTCCCGCCGGTGGTGTCGGGAGTCGCCTTTTCCCGCAACCCGATGACCGGACTGAACGAAGTTGTGATCGAGTCCGTCCGTGGGCGCGGCGATGCTCTCGTCGGAGAAGGAGTAACGCCCGAGCGCTGGATTGAACGGTGGGGCGGATGGAGCGAGCGACCGACAGAAGAGGGCGCCCTCCCGGAACCCGTTGCCCGAACGATCGCGGCTGAGACCAAACGGATCGCCGGGGAGTTCGATTCGCCCGTCGATCTGGAGTGGGTGTGGGATGGAATCGAGGTCTGGTGGGTCCAGCTGCGTCCGATCACCGGACTTGATGACGTCACCGTCTATTCGAACCGGATTTCTCGCGAAGTGATGCCGGGCATGATCAAACCACTGGTGTGGTCGGTCAACGTTCCCATTGTCAACCGGGCCTGGATCGAGCTGTTCGGAGAGCTGATCGGTCCGAATGACCTCCGACCCGAGCAACTGGCGAAACAGTTTGCCTATCGGTCCTATTTCAACATGGGGACTATCGGAGAGATCTTCGAGCTGCTTGGCATGCCGCGCGACGGTCTCGAGATGCTGCTGGGCCTCCCATCCGACTCCAAGCCGAGCTTCCGCCCATCGTTGTCCACGATGCGACACGTCCCCCGAATGCTCGCCACCCTCGCTGGGAAGGCTCGTTACGGGCGGCGCTTGCAGCCCGAGGTCGCAGAGCTCCAGGCGAGCTACGCGGTCCTGGCAGCTACCCAACTCGAGAGCTTGAGCGACACCGGTCTGCTGTCACATATCGATGACCTATCCGCGGTGACAACCACTGCCGCCTATGCCAACATCGTCACTCCGCTGCTTGCCAATGCATATGCGGCAATGCTGCGCCGGGCGGTCGCCCGAGGCGGCGTCGACGCCGATGCGGTTGATCTGGAGCTGGGTGACCCGGCCAACCCGTACAACCCCAACCCGGCCCTCGACCGGCTGGGCAGTCGGATCGCCGGGCGCGGAGAGGAAACCGTTGCAGCCATCAAGACGCATGGGCAAGAGGCACTCCCGGGAGACCTTGCCGGGGAACTCGCCGGGTTTCTCGATCGCTTCGGCCACCTGTCGGACAGCGGAAACGACTTCTCTGTGCCGCCCTGGTCGGAGCAACCGGACGCGGTTCTGAGACTCGCAGTGGATCATGCCGAGGTAACCGGAAAGCATCGACCCCGACCGTGGTGGGAGGCGACGGCGGAGATGAAGGTTCTGTCGAGGCGGAGGCTGCAATTCCTGCAACGCAAGGCGGGCGAATTCGTGGACCATCGTGAGCAGGTCAGCTTCGTATATACCTTCGGGTATGGCTTGTTCCGTCCAACGTTCCTGGAGGTGGGGCGGAGACTCGTAGAACGAGGTCTGATTGGAGACCCGGAGGACGTCATGTTCCTCAGTCTCGATGAGGTTCGGGATGCACTCCTGAATGGCGCCTCGGCAACTGCGCCTGCCGAAGTCGTGGACCTCCGCAAGGCCGAGATGGTCGACCTCACTGATGTTGACATGCCCGAGATCATCTTCGGCGACGACTTCTTTCCAGCTCGACCCGTGCTTCTGGAGGCTGTTCACCTCCGCGGCGTAGCCACCTCCCGAGGGCGGCACCGGGGCACCCTGCGGGTCGTCAATGGTATCGAGGACTCCCCGAGAGTGGAGGCCGGAGACATCATCGCCATCCCGTTCTCCGATGTCGGCTGGACACCACTGTTCGCTCGGGCGGGTGCGGTGATCGCCGAAGCTGGGGGCATGCTTTCGCACAGCAGCATCGTGGCCCGCGAGTATCGAGTTCCATGTGTTGTATCGGTGCCGGGCGCCACTCGACTTCCCGACGGAGCGACGGTTGTGGTGGATGGCTATACCGGCACCATTACCGTCGAGGACACGAATGAGGCGACGGGTGAACCCGGTTGAGCCGGGCCTCGAATTGCGCTAATCCGACTGGTACTTGTCTCGACCAAGCGATGGATGTCCGCTGCGCAGCATCCGCATGGCTTCCTTGCGGTCGATCTCGCCCGATCGCTGCATACGGGTCAGATCCGTCATCACCGGCCAGAGCGCGACCCAAACCGCGCCATTGACGATGAATGCATAGGCGAACGCCGGCCAGGAGGCATCACGCCACCAGAACCATGGAATCAGCCAGATCACGCCCGATGCATAGGCAATGACGACGTTGCGCAGTAGGGCGCCGGTAAGGGTCCCGAGCACTGTCACTACCGGAACCGCCAGCAAATCCAGGACGGCGAGGCCTCCCAGGTAGGGCGATAGGCCCGCTCCGCCATGGAACTTGTAGTACACGGGGTAGTTGTGCCCGACCACGGCCGCGGCGGCAGCAAAGAACTCGTAGTCGTAGTCGGGGAACGCCACCTTGAAGATGAGGACGGGTATGGCCGCCTTGGCCATGTCGAGCAATCCCGTCAGACACCCGTACGCCGGGCCGCGTTTCATCGAGATCAGCGAAGCGCTGGTGCGATTGAATCGGAGAGTGCCTTCCCCCAACTTGACTTCGACTCCGCTGAGATCATCTCCCGGAAGCACCCACCGGCCGAGGATTCGGGTGAACGACACCGCCCCGAACAGATATCCGA
>JBLYYS010000376.1:0-5117 GCA_048550235.1 Acidimicrobiia bacterium
GGTCGCCGTAGCGCCCGAGGCCGATCAGGTAGTCGTCGGCGACATGGTGGGAGTTGGCTTCGACGCCGACCTCACCGAACAGCCGTTCAAAGCGGACGACACGAACGTCGTTGGGGGTGAGTTCCCCAGCCTCGACCCGTCGCCACAGTGCCTTGTTGATCGCCACGAACCGTTCGTGGTAGCCGTCGGTGGCCTCGATGCCCGCACCTGCGAGAGCAGCGGTGAACGCTTCGGCTTCGGACGTGTCGAAGTCGAACAACGTGTGATCGAGGTCAAAGAGCAATGTCGTGTAGCGCATACGGGTAGGCCTGGCAGGCTAGAGGCCCAGCAATCGTTCCCCGGTGCCACGGCGATGGAGACGGCCGGGGTCCCGCACAGAGGCGAACCCCGCCTCACCGGCCAGATGGAGAAGGCCAGTCTGCGGGGTTCACACATCGTCACATCCGAGCGGTCGTCGTCTCCTCAACTTGCGGTCCGGCATCTTGCTCCATGGCTTCGATGGCGTGCTCGGCACAGAGGTAGTTGCCCGCTTCTTCTGCAACGGCGACGCTGCCACACAGGGTGCAGACAGGTCCGGGTGGATGCTTCAAGTAGGTGTCTTCCATTCCTGGCCGCAGTGTGGCCGAGCGTGGCCGGATAGGGAAGAAGGGTTCCGTCGGGTCGTCTCAGGACTAGTCCAGTCCCGATTGCTCGCCGGTGTTCTTCGATCGACAGGGAGTCCAGCTAGGGTCTCGGCCAGTTCAAGAGGCTCCCTCCACCGTATCCCCCCTTCGGCTGAGGGAGCTTCGCCTCGTCACGACCCGTTCGAGACGAGTGGACTCCGTCGATCAGAGCAGGGGGGGGCGTGGGCCTTGATCCGGGGTTGATGGCCATCGTTCTTCGTTGGGTGGAGAAACGCCGGTCCCTGGGCCTCACTGGGCGTACGCAGTTGTTCCGCACCCTGGAAGGTCGGCCGCTGCATGCGTCCTATGTTCGAACCCTGCTCCGCCGTCTCGGGAATAGGACCGGGATCGAGAAGCGGGTACACCCCCACGCCTTGCGCCACTCGATGGCGTTCGATCTCATGTGGGAAGGGCTGCCTGTGCCGTCGATTCAGGCGCAGCTCGGCCATGCATAGTTGGCTACAACTCAGCGGTACTTGGATCATCTAGCGCCGAGAGAACTGGTCGAGACGATGCACCGACGACCGTTCGAGGTGTAGTTCAGGAATTGCCAGCGAAAACGGCTCTCTGCCGATCAATGTCTGGTCGCACCCGCGCCGAAATCAGTGTGGGGTCGCTGGGCAACTTTGACGTTCCACAGACATCGTCTTACGGTGCCACCTGACCGGCTACGCCGGTCGACCCAAGGCAGGAGGGCCGGTTCGCCCGTCCTTTTGTCATGTGGGGACTGCGCGGATCCTCAGGCGACAGCCTCCAGCCCACGCCCCGGTCGGGCCGCCCATATGAGCTGTCGGCTCAAGGGGTCATTGCAACGCTTCGGCGAGTTTCTCTGATGGTGTCATCCATTCGAGGGTTTGTCGAGGCCGACCGTTGAGGGAGTGCGCAGCAGCGTCGAGGTCGGCTTGGGTCAAGATCGACATGTCGGTGCCTTTCGGGAAGTACTGGCGCAACAAGCCGTTGGTGTTCTCGTTCGATCCTCGTTGCCACGGACTCTTCGGATCACAGAAGTAGACCTGGACGCCGGTATCGACCGTGAACTGGGCGTGCTGAGCCATTTCCTTGCCTTGATCCCACGTCAGTGACTGCCAGAGATGCTGCGGGAGGCGCTGGACCGTGGCGGCCAACGCGGTGCGAACGGCCTGGGCGTTGTGTCCGTCCGGGAGTGGGAACAGCATCACATAGCGGGACCAGCGTTCGACCAGGGTCCCGATCGCGGTCTGGCGTTTGCCCATGATCAGGTCGCCTTCCCAATGCCCTGGCACGGCCCGGTCTTCCACCGCGGCGGGCCGCTCCGAGATCATGACGGGGTCAACGATCTGGCCCTTGCCTGACGGCGGCCGGGCACCTTTCGGCCTCCGGTTCGCCCGCCTGGTGCGCAGGTGCTGGGTGAGTTCACGTTTCAAGCCGCCACGGGCTTGGATGAACAACGTCAGATAGATCGTCTCGTGGCTCACGTGCATCTCCTCATCGTCAGGGTACGTGCGACGCAACCGCCCTGCGATCTGCTGCGGCGACCACCTCTCGGCAAGCAACTCTTCCACCACCGCCCGTAGCGCATGGTTCGATGCCAGCTTGCATGCCTGCGGCCTGCGAGCTCGCTGCGACGCTGCCTGGTCGGCTCGATGCGCCCGATACCGGCGGCGGCCGCCGTTACGGGCCAACTCACGACAAATCGTTGACGGTGCGCGACCCAGCCGACGACCGATCACCCGCAACGATTCGCCAGCCGCGACACCCCGCGAGATCTCCTCGCGCTCAACGAGAGACAAGTGCCGAACCGACCGGTGACGAACGGCCGGCCGCACCCCACCCGAAGCTTCCACGAACGCCCGAATCGATCCCGCCGATCTCCCGAGCCGACGCCCAATCGACCGATTCGATTCACCAGCTTGCCGTCGATCCCACACCTCGACCCGCTCCAACTCCGTGAACACCGCCACAACAACCTCCTCAATGAGACACCACAGTTCTCACCAAGAGTGTTGCGTTCACCCTGAACCGCCCCGGGTTTCGTGGAGGCTCCGATCTTTGAGAGGATGGGGTCATGCCAAGACCAAGCAGGTATCCGCCCGAGGTGCGCGAGCGTGCGGTTCGGATGGTGTTCAGTCAGGAAGTCGAGCATTCGTCGCAGTGGGCTGCGATCTGTTCGATCTCGACGAAGTTGGGGATGACGGCGGAGACGTTGCGGCGTTGGGTGCGTCAGGCCGAGATCGATCAGGGCCGTCGCTCCGGGTTGTCTACGGATGAGCGTGAGCGGCTCAACGAACTCGAACGTGAGAATCGTGAGCTGCGTCGTGCGAACGAGATTCTGAAGTCGGCTGCAGCTTTCTTCGGGGCGGAGCTCGACCGCCAACCGAGGCCATGATCCATTTCATCGATGAACACCGTGAGGCGTTCGGGGTCGAGCCGATTTGCGACGCGTTGCCGATCGCCCCAGCCACCTACTACGCGGCCAAGTCTCGCTCTCGCTCAGCACGCGAACAACGCGACACCGAACTCCGACCGGAGATCCGGCGGGTCTACGACGACAACTATCGGGTCTACGGGGCACGCAAGGTGTGGCGGCAGCTGAACCGTGAAGACATCACGGTGGCGCGCTGCACCGTGGAACGCCTCATGGCGGGCATGGGCCTCGAAGGAGCGACACGGGGCGCCACCAAGCGCACCACGACGCCGACCGGCGACGCTGGCACTCGACCTGGTGATCTCGTTGAACGGGACTTCACCGCTGCGGCGCCGAACCGGCTGTGGATCGCTGACATCACCTATGTCGCGACCTGGTCCGGGTTCGTCTACGTCGCGTTCGTCATCGACGTGTTCTCCCGATACATCGTCGGGTGGCGAGCATCGACGTCGCTGCGCACCGATCTGCCACTCGACGCTCTCGAACAGGCGATCTGGGCGCGTCTCAACGGTGACCCCACTGGATTGGTTCACCACTCAGATCGGGGGTCGCAGTATCTGTCGATCAGCTACACCGAACGCCTCGCCGACGCCGGCATCGAACCATCAGTCGGCTCCGTCGGTGACTCCTACGACAACGCAATGGCGGAGACGATCATCGGCCTCTACAAGACCGAAGTCATCCGACGCCAGGGACCATGGAAGAACCTCGACGACGTCGAATATGCCACCCTGGAATGGGTCGACTGGTTCAACCACCGCCGAATCCTCGAACCCATCGGCAACATCCCCCCAGCCGAGAAAGAAGCCAACCACTACCGTCAAACCAGCCCAGCCGAACCGGCCGGACTCACACAACCAAGTCTCTACTGAACCCGGGGCGGTTCAGACAGCAAGACGAATCTCTACACACTCACGGAAGCAGGTGAAGACCTCGCCGCCGTGATCTCAGCCATGGGGAGATGGGGAGAGCGATGGCTCGACGTCACCCCCCAACATGCCGACCCTGTCTACTTTCTCAATTCGTGGGTTAACACCTACCTGGACTACGACGCTCTCCCCAAGGAACGAGTCACCGTCCGCTTTCAGTTCACCGACCAACCCGCCAAGTTCAACCCAATGTGGGTCATCTTCGATGCCGAACACTCCGAGGTGTGCCGCACCGACCCCGGATACGACAATGACCTGCTCGTCACAGCCGAGTCCGTTGCCCTTGCCGAGTGGCACCTCGGCCGCACCGAATGGAAACACGAAGTCGACAAAGGTCGGATAGCGGTCACGGGCATCCCCAGAATCGCCAAAGCACTCCCGAAATGGAACCAACGAAGCCGCTGGACAACTGCCACGCACCCTACGACCAACCGCCCATAACCGGCATTCTGTACGGCGTGGCGGGACCGCTCACAGGGGGCTATAGCTGCCGATATGGGCGCATGTGGCGACGATCAAAGGCTGTCGTTCACTTGTTGGTCCTACGGCGTTCAGGGGTCGTACATGATCGAACCGACGGCGAGGCCTGCACCGGCGAACACCCAGAACGGGATTCCGACCAACACCGCGACAATGGGAGCGATGAACATGGTTTCGAGTGGCGCTCTCTCAAAACCGAGGAACGTGATTGAGGCCAAGGTGGCGAACACAACGCCGCCGTACATTCGGAGCATGATCTGTACTCCTGAACCGAAATCCGGTGCGACCGAGAATCCAACCCACACTCCGACGGCGGCGACACACAATCCCGACAGGCCAAGAAGGGCACCGAAGAGCGCCAGACCGGATTCTGCAGTCGAAGAGACGTAGGTTGCCGCCCATCGGGGCCACACGATCTCAGAAACCAGGGTCGGAACAGCAACCAAGGCCACTCCGACAACCACAGCTACCCACGTCACCACCAACGGGTTCCCGGAATCGAAGTCGGAACCGGCCACAAGTCCTCCCGAATCCGCACCCCTCGGCTTCAGAGGGTTCCAGGCTTCTCACCATGAGGGCCTGGAGCCCTTTGTCTTAGCGGTTTCGGCCCGATCCTGAAACGAGCCGAAACAGACTGAAACA
>JBLYYS010000377.1:0-4246 GCA_048550235.1 Acidimicrobiia bacterium
CTCCTGCCACTCCCGGGGACGGACAATCCCTCTCTGTTCTCTTTCGAGGAAGCAGGAACGCGGTTGTGGGAATGGGTCGAAGAGTGACCCTCGGCTGCGCGGCGCACCAGGCTGTCGAGCCTCAAGACAGGAGGAGGCGCTCCAGCCTTCGGCCGATGACCGCCGACCCTGCCAGCCCCATCCCGACCAGCACACCGATGTTGACCCACAGCCCCGAGTCAAAAGCTCCCAGCGTGAGGCTTCGCACCAACTCGGTGGCGTGGTAGAGCGGCGAGAACTGGGTGAACTTCTGGAAGAATTCCGGATAGACCTCGAGTGGATAGAACGTCGCCGAGAACAGGAACAGCGGCAGAGTCACCATGTTGACCAGGTCAAAATCCTGCCAGCTGCGCATGAAGGTGGTGGCCGCCATGCCAACGGCACCGAAGGCGAAACCGATCAGCAGGGTGGCGGGCAACGCCATGATGCCCCACGGAGACTCGATCAACCCCATGAAGGCCATGACGATGATGAACCCGGTCGAATAGAGGGCGCCCCGGAACAGGGACCAGACGATTTCGCCGGTGGCAATGTCACCGGGTGCAACCGGAGTGGCGAGGATTGACTTGTAGGTGTTGCCATACCGGATCTTGAAGAAGATGTTGAAGGTCGATTCGTACACTGCGCCGTTCATCGCCGAAGCCGCCAACATCGCTGGTGCCACGAAAGAAGCGTAGGAGACCATTTCGCCCGTTGGCCCGGGGACGTCACCGACCAGTGCGCCCAGGCCGATGCCGATCGAGAACAAGTAGAAGACTGGTTCAAAGAACCCGGCCAGTATCACCCACCACACGGATCGGTAGACGATGAGGTTGTGCTCGAGGAGGTGCTTGACCCGATAGCTGGGTCGAACAGCGGGAGGGGCAACGCGAGTGAGCAGCGCGGTCATGTTCTCAGTCGCTTGCTCAGGTTTCGCTGGGCCAGGTAAACGCCCAGGGTGAGAACGCCCACCAGATATCCGACGTGTTGCCAGATTGGTAGTGCAGCCTCGGTTCCCAACGCGGCGGCTCTCGTCAATTCGACTCCGTGGAAGAGTGGGGTGGCGTAGGCGAGTCCCTCGAGGAGGTCCGGCAGTTGCTCGATCGGGAAGAACGTTCCCGAGAACAGGAACAACGGCACGATGCCGAATCGAAACACCATCGTTAGGCCGGTGTCGTCCTCGATCCAGGCGGCGAAAGCTGCCATAGCGGCGGCAAATGCCAGGCCGGTGAGGACGGCAGGGAGAACTGCCATTGCAGCTTCGGACAAGCTGGCCGCGTCGAATACGACCAGGACAGCTGCGAAGATCCCACAGATCATCACGAGACGCGCTCCGATCCAGATGAGCAATCCGGTGAGGAGATCGAGTACCGACAAAGGCGTGTTCATGATGGCCGGGTATGTCTTGATCCACTTGAGGCCGGCCATGACGGGGAAGCTGCCTTCCCCAGCCCCGCTCTGCATTCCCGCAGCGGCCAGCAAGCCCGGTGCGAGCCACACGAGATAGTCGAGTCCCGCGAACTCCGGCGAGGAGTTGCTGTCGACGAGCGACCCAAGACCGATGCCCATCGCGGTCAGGTACAGCACGGGATTCAGGAAGTTGGAGAAGACCGAGGACCTCCATACCCGTGAGTAGTTGAGCGCCTGGCCCTCAAAAAATCGCAACGGTCTGGCGGTCACTCGACGAGCGTCCTTCCGGTGAGCCGCAGGAAGACGTCTTCGAGAGTCGACCGGCGAACGACCGCGCTATCCGGAGATAACCCCCGTGCCCCAACCCCGGCCAGGGCAGCGTCGGCGTCGTCGACGTACAGCAGCACCCTATCTGCCAGCGTTTCCTGGCGAGGTGCGAGGCCATCGAGTTCGATCAGCGCCGCCTCCTGCGTGCCAACCGGGAAGCGAAGCTCCAGCACCTCACGATGCGAATACTGCTCGATCAGGGAGCGGGGCGAACCTTCAGCCACGATCTTGCCTTGGTCCATGACGACAAGCCGATCGCACAGCTGCTCGGCCTCGTCCATGTAGTGGGTGGTGATGATCAGCGTGGAGCCATCTTGCTTGAGGCGATAGAGGCGATCCCAGAGAATATGACGGGCTTGCGGGTCCAGACCGGTGGTTGGTTCGTCGAGCAGCACGAGTTCCGGCTCGTTGATCAAGGCTCTGGCGATCGTTAGGCGCCGCTTCATACCACCGGACAGGTGCTCGACCTTCGAGTCGCGTTTGTCTTCGAGATGTGCGAATTGCAGCAGGTCATCGATGCGCTCGTTGATCAACTTCCGAGGTAGATCGAAATACCGCCCATAGATATAGAGGTTGTCGCGCACCTTCAGTTCCTCGTCGAGCATGTTTTCCTGCGGCACTACTCCCAACCGGCCACGGATCTGGCGACCGTCGGCATCGGGGTCGAGTCCGAACACCGAAAGAGAGCCTGCCGTGATGGGAGAGGTGGCTCCGATCATGCGCATGGTCGAAGACTTGCCGGCACCGTTGGGCCCAAGAAACCCGAATACCTCGCCTGGACTGATATCGAAGTCGATGGCGTCGACGGCTGTGAAGTCGTCGAAGCGTTTGGTGAGTCCGCGGGCTGATACAAGGGGTGCCGTCATGAGCCGGATCAGGATACCTGGACGCTGCGGGTTCCCGGAGCCCTTATCGAAACCAACCCGACACGACGACCCGCGGGCGGGGATCGATCGCGGGTCGTCATGCTGGGACCTGCGCGGGAGCAGGTTCGCCTGACGGTACGGATGCCGTCCGCTCGCCGGTTCTTTGCGATGTCGCGTAGGTTGGGTCCGGTACTGAGGAGGGAATACATGTCTCGTCCGATCCATTTCGAGATTCACGGGGATGATCCCGTCGCCGCCACTGAGTTCTACTCGGCCTTGTTCGGTTGGAAGGTAGAGCAGTGGGGAGATCAGCCCTACTGGTTGTATACAACCGGTGAGGAGGAACCGGGGATTGACGGTGCCAGCTCTCCAAGTCAGGACCACGGGCAGAAAGTAGTGCTGACTGTTCAGGTTGAGAACCTGGAGGCCTCTATCGAGGCAGCACGGACTGCCGGTGGAACCGTGATAATGGAAGCGGCGCCAATACCCGGTGTCGGGACCCTGAGCCAGGTGCTCGATCCCAACGGCGTGTTGGTCGGTCTATTGCAGCCAGAGGAAACCGGGTAGGTGGGTTCACATCCGGCCAATCTGGCACTTCGGTTCCTGCTGGAGCTGGCCGCACTCGTGGGCCTCGGGATGTGGGGTTGGTCTATGACAGACGGCTGGTTCAGAGTTGTTCTGGCGGTAGCGGTGCCTGTTGTAGCAGCCGCCCTTTGGGGCACTTTCGCTGTACCCGAGGATCCGAGCCGATCCGGCAGCGCACCGGTACCGACCCGCGGGTGGGTTCGACTCATCCTCGAGTTGGCGGTGCTGGGTCTTGGCAGCGCGGGGTTCGCCTGGTCCGGCCACCGCGTGTTGGCCGGCATCCTTGGCTTCCTCGTGATCGTGCACTACTTGTTGTCCATGGATCGTATGCGCTGGTTGCTAGCCCGGTGAGGCCACGGCGGCCCACTGAATGAATGACGCTCCGGCGGTTCCCAACGAGCAGAATGACGACCTGAACTACCAACGGAGTTGCCAGTGCCATTCGATCTCGAACGTAAGGACAACGTGTTCATCCTCACGATGGACGAGGATGACAATCGTTTCAACGAGGCATCGCTCGCCAGACTGAACGTGATGCTCGATGAGGTTGAGGCGTTCGACGGGCCATCGGCCCTGGTCACAACTGGGGTGGGGAAGTTCTATTCCAATGGCCTTGATCTCGATTGGGTCATGTCGGGAGAGGCGGCCTGGAGTTTCGCCGACCTAGCAGTTCATACACAGCGCTTGTTCGCCCGCACTCTCACCTTTCGCAGGCCGACCGTCGCGGCGATCAACGGTCACTGTTTCGCAGCGGCCGCCATGTGGTCGCTCGCCCACGATTTCCGCGTCATGCGTTCCGACCGGGGGTTCTGGTCGATGCCGGAAGTGGACATCAGGATTCCGTTCACCCCGGGAATGGCTGCCCTGATCCAATCCAGGTTGACTCCTCAGGTGGCACACAAGGTGATGACAACGGCGTACAGATATGGAGGTGACGCCGCACGGTCAGACGGAATCGTTGACCACTCGGTGGGGGAGGAGTCGGTACTGCCGACGGCGATCGAGCTGGCTGCTTTGCTGGCCGAAAAGGACGCCGACAC
>JBLYYS010000378.1:0-7432 GCA_048550235.1 Acidimicrobiia bacterium
CGTTGCCATGGCTGCCAAGGACACGTGGAACATCGACGATCTCTTCGCCGTCGTGCGCAGAGCTGCTCCATATGCCGATCTGGGCCGAGCACCATTCGAGGCCGTCCTCGACATGCTGTCCGGACGCTATCCGTCAGAACTCTTCGCGGAGCTTCGACCGAGGATCGACTGGGATCGCGTCGCTAACACGATCGTTGGACGACCAGGAGCCCTCCAACTGGCCGTACAGAACCCCGGCACGATTCCGGATCGCGGGCTATACACGGTGAACTTGCCGGACGGCGCCCGGGTCGGAGAACTAGACGAAGAGATGGTCTACGAATCGCGAGTCGGTGATGTATTCATCCTTGGAGCTTCCACCTGGCGTATCAACGAGATCACCGCCGACCGCGTCGAAGTGATACCGGCTCCGGGCGAACCGGGCGCCACCATGCCGTTCTGGCACGGAGACATGCTGGGCAGGACGATCGAAACGGGTCGAGCTCTCGGTGCCTTCACGCGACAGATGGGAAAGCTCGACCGATCTGTTGCAGAACAGCAGTTGAAAACCAGTTACCGCCTCGACGAACTGGCTGCCTCGAACCTCGCCGGCTACCTCGAGGAGGAACTGGCGGCTACCGGTCATCTCCCATCCGACAGAACGATCGTGGTGCAGAGGTTCCGCGACGAGATCGGCGATTGGCGAGTCGTAATGCTCTCCCCATTTGGAGCGCGGGTGCATGCCCCCTGGGCCATAGCGCTCCGGGCTCGTTTCCGTCAGGCACAAGGACGAGAAGTCGATGTCATCTGGGGTGACGACGGTATTGCACTGCGCTTCCCTGATCAAGACGATGTCCCCTCAACCGGCGACCTTCTGATCGATCCCGAGGAAATTGAAGCGGAACTCGTCGATCACCTCGCCGACTCGGCGATGTTCTCGGCCCGCTTCAGGGAGGCGTCGGCACGTTCGCTCCTACTCCCACGGCGCCGCCCGGGCAAGAGAACACCGCTGTGGCTGCAGAGAAGAAAAGCCGGCGACCTCCTCGGTGTGGTGCGACAGTTCGGGTCATTCCCGATCGTTCTCGAGACCTATCGAGAGATTCTCCAAGACGACTTCGACGTACCGGCCCTCATAGGACTGCTCACCGACATCCGATCTCGCAAGATCCGTTTGGTAGATGTCGAACTGGATTCACCCAGCCCATTCGCGTCTTCCCTCCTCTTCGAGTTCGTCGCTTCGTTCCTCTACGAGGGGGACACACCCTTGGCCGAACGCCGGGCGGCAGCTCTCACCCTTGATCGGGATCTGCTGGCGGAATTGCTCGGCGAGGGCGAGCTTCGACAGCTTCTGTCGCCAGAGGTGATTGCGGACGTCGAACTGGAGTTGCAGCGACTGGCGGACGATTACCAGGCCTCTGGAGCGGCCGGTGCACATGATCTGCTCAGGCAACTCGGCCCGCTCACCGCTTCCGAGTTGAGATCTCGACTGCGGGACGACGATCCGCTGCCCCTTGTCGACGACCTGCAGGCAAGGAACCAGATCATCGCCATCCAGCACGGTGGTGTACCGAAGTGGGCGGCGATTGAAGATGCCGCCCGACTGCGCGACGGGCTGGGCGTGCAGCCACCGGTCGGAGTCCCGCAGGCATTCCTCGAACCGCCCGCTGACCCTCTCGGAGAGATTGTGGGTCGATTCGCCCGCTCTCACGGACCGTTCACAACCGAGGAATGTGCAGCGTCACTCGGACTGGCAGTCGCGGTCGCGGCCAACGTCCTTGCGGGTCTACTCGGTGACGGCCAGATCGTTCGGGGAGCCTTCCGGCCAGATGGAGCCGGAAGCGAATGGATCGACGGTGGTGTGCTTCGCAGGATCAAACGACGTTCACTGGCAGTGCTGCGATCGGAAATCGAACCGGTGGACGCCAACGCCATGTCTCAGTTCGCGCTCGCCTGGCATGGAATCGGCGGCGAAAGGAGGTCTCCCGACCGCCTCCAGGAGATCATCCGTCAACTGCAGGGGTACCCGGTCCCTGCCTCGGTGCTGGAGCGCGACATCCTTGCCAATCGCATGTCCTATACGCCGACAATGCTCGATCAACTGATGCTGGCCGGCGAGGTTGTTTGGGTGGGTCACGGATCCCTGGGTCCCAGGGACGGCAAACTGGCGCTCTTCTATCGTGATCAGCTCTCAACTCTGGCGCTGCCTCGACCGGGCGACTTCGAGTCATCAGAACTCCACGACCGACTTATCGACACTCTCGTCAGCAACGGAGCATCGTTTTTTCAGGATCTGTATGCAGCGGCCGGGGGCGGCGATCCGGCGACCGTCCACGACGCTCTCTGGGATCTCGTATGGAATGGTCTCGTGACCAACGACACGATGGCCCCAGTCCGGGCGCTGTCGAAACGGCGCCGAAGCTCCGGCAGCCGGGGCGCCGCCAAGCCATCCTTCCCGGCCTCGAGCGCCGGCCGTTGGTGGCTGGTAGCCAATGCTGCCGAAGGCACGATTCCGGACACCGTTAGAACGGCCACCTGGACCGACTTGCTCCTCGAACGGCACGGTCTCATCACTAGAGACGGGGCTTCGGCGGAGGCGACACCAGGGGGTTTCACCCGTTTCTATCCGATACTCCGACAGATGGAGGACATCGGCAAAGTGCGACGTGGCTACTTCGTCGAAGGGATGGGAGGAGCTCAGTTCGCGTTACCCGGGGCAGTCGATCGGCTACGCGCCAAGGCACCATCAACGGTGGCCGTGGCTGCGACCGACCCCGCCAATCTCTTCGGCTCGGCCATCCGCTGGCCCAAGCATCAGGCCGGCAGACCGGCCCGGGTCGCCGGCTCCTGGGTGGTCATCTCTGACGGCGCACTGGCCGCCTACATGGATCGTCGCCGGATACTGACGTTCGCACCCACCAGCGAGGCAACGGCAGCGGCAATCGCCGGTATCGGACGCAGGGTGGGACGACTCAGCGTCAACGAGGTCGACGGCGAACCCGCCGGCTCCACCGTGCTCGGACGCCTCCTACTCGACAATGGCTTCGCGGTCACTCCCCGTGGTCTCGCCTATCGAGGTGCGTCGCACTAGATCCTGTCTACGAAGCTACCGTGTCGCCATGACATCGTTCTCAATGACCGTCCGCCCAGGACATCCAGACTTCCTGGATCTCGACTGGAGTAGATCCGTCACGGCCTGGTCATCTGAGCGGATCGTCCAACTGCCCAAGGGTATCTCCAGGCACGAGGTCCGCTTTGTCGTGTACTCCGAAGGAACCTACGTGGTCAAAGAATTGCCACAGCGCGCCGCCCACCGGGACTACTCCGTACTCCGAGAGCTGGAGGACACCCGTGTACCCGCCGTGATGCCGGTCGCACTAGTCGTGGACAGGTCAGACGACCCGGCGGAAGAGCGCTCGGCCGCTCTGATCACCAGGTACGCCGATTTCTCGTTTTCCTACCGGGAGCTTCTCGAAGGCCCGGGCTTCGGTCAACGGCGTAATCAGATGCTGGATGCGTTCGCCTGGCTGCTCGTACAGCTTCACCTGAACGGGTGTTTCTGGGGCGATTGCTCGTTGTCGAACGTCCTCTACCGCTACGACGCAGATTCAATCGAAACGATCATGGTCGACGGGGAAACCGCCGAGATTCAGGATGAACTCACCGAAGGAAGACGCCTCGAAGACCTCCAGATCATGATCGAAAACGTAGCCGGAGGAATGGCCGATATCGCCGCCTTGCAGGGATACGGGCTTGAGGCGGCCGACCTCGAACTCGGGGAGGACATAGCGGCCCGCTACGCGGCGCTCTGGACCGAGATCAATCAGGAGTTGATCATCGGACCGGAGGAGCGCTTCCGGATACGCGAACGTATAGAGAGACTCAACGACCTGGGAGTTACGGTCGACGAAGTCAGCCTATCCCCGGTTGAGCAAGGCCGGCGCCTGACCGTCCAGATCAAGATCGGTTCCCGTGATTTCCACGCCAGGCGCCTCGAGGAGTTGACCGGGGTTAGGGCTCTAGAGACACAGGCTCGCTACATCCTCGGCGACCTCTTCTACTTTCAGGCGAATCAACCCCCCGAGATCGATCGGGCGACCGGAGCGATGCGGTGGAGGATCAGGGAATTCCTGCCGATGCTGGAACGCCTACGCGGCTCGACGACAACGGCCGACCCGGTTCAGGCATACTGCGACGTGCTACACCATCGATTCCGCCTGTCCAGCGAAGCCGGCCATGACGTCGGTACTCCAACGGCGGTGGAGGATTGGTTCGACAGCGGCCAACCGGGATACCCGCTCGATACCTGAAACCGCAACCGTCAAAATCTCAGCTGTAGGCGGGATCGGTTGGCAGCGTGAGTGTGAAGATCGACTCGCCGTTTCGGTACTCGTACGACAGATCTCCACCCATCAGGCTGGCAAGTTGCCTGGAAACGGAAAGGCCGAGGCCAACGGAGCCCGGCTGCCCACCCGGCTTGTGAGCACTCTCGTACGATTCGAAGATTCGATCACGATCCTCGTCGGGAATAGGGTCTCCGTTGTCCGATACCTTGACCCAGGCCATACCGTCCGCTCCCCCGCATTCGATCCTGACGTCGGGACCGCCGTACCGGGCCGCGTTCGTGAGGAGATTCCGAATGATCTGCCGAACGCGATGACCGTCCGCCCACGCCGCGACTCCGTCGCCCGCCAACTCGACGGTCTTCGGACCTCCCATTGCAACCCCGGCAGACAAAGCCGCGCTGACCGTCTGCCGAACGTTGATGAGAGACGGTACGATCGTCACGGTGCCTGCGTCGATCCGAGCAGCGACAAGCAGATCGTCGACGATCGCCGCTACTTCGGCTCCCTGATCAGCGATGAGAGAAACCAACTCGGTTTGTTCCTCGTGGTCAAACACCACCAACCCGTCCCGAAGCTCCTGCGCCAGTCCCACGACCGCGGTCAGCGGAGTCCGAAGTTCATGCGACACAGAAGCCACGAACTCATCCTTTGCCATCACGAGGTCCACCAACCGGCGCCGAGCCTGATCCCGTTCAATCGCCGAGGCTATGAGTGACCCGACCCGGCCTCCCGTTCGAGAATCGGGTTCTTTCCACTCTCGCCGGCGCGCGCAGCCGAACACGATCACCGCAGCCAACCCGTCTGAACAGACAGCGGGAACAACCAACTCGGTGAAGCCATCGCCCTCGGACACTGTGGGAAATCCCGCCTTCAGGCGCTGAACCAAAGCCGGGTTTGCCTCCCAGATTTCCCGCCGGCGCTCGCCCGGAATCGGTCCGAAACCGGCGTCGACTAGACCGCCACCTTCGTGATCCGGCCATTTCTCGACCGAGACCCAATCGACGTTCATCGCCTCAGAGACAGGCACCAAGGCCTCAGTGATCGTTGCTCCGTTCAATTCCCCTTGTAGTGCCTCTGCGCACACGGCCACGGCAGCCTGTAAGTGATTGGCGACCGCATCGCGGTGGTGAAATGACGCCACCGTCCGCGTAGCGACCCATGCCAGTCCGAGCAGAAACGCCGTCCACACCAAGGCACCGACGGAGGTGGCAATGGTTCTCTGCAATTCGCTTCCGCGTGGAATGTCGAACCACTCGACGGCCGCCACCGACAAGGCGAACATGATCGCCAAGGCTTCGTGGATCACTATTGCCCGGCGGACCGGCATGAAGTAGAGGGCTGCAGTCGCCAGATAGGCAAACGCCAGCAGATAGGCCACGTAGGACATGTGCAGGATGGGCCCGCACAAGGCGATCAACAGTCCTTCAAGGAGGAAACTCGGGAATAGAGACGTTTTTTCGCCGGCAAGCCGGAACCGGACGTCGAAGAGGACGGCGAGGCCGGCTGCAACCAGAACCAAGCCCTGGATCCAGCCAACGACGAACACGAACACAACGCCGATGACGATCGCCGACATCGCTCCGACACGGCGTACACGGTGCCATAACGTGGTCATCGACGCATCGGCGAACGGCCCTGTGTCCCGGCCGAGTTGATTGTGCGCGATCGTGGGAATGAGCCAGCGCTCGATACGCTGTACCCAGCTTTCCACTACCGAGTTGCGCATCCTGTCGAATGACATGCGCCGCGTGCTCCTCGTTGTATGGTCGGCCAGTCGGCCCCGACCTCACAACCTTGAGGATCAGGTCAAGCTGCCACCCGCACCAACGACCCCGCCATCTACCGGCAACGTCACTCCTGTGATCCAGGAAGCAGCCTCCGACGCCAGGAAGAGGACGGCGTTCGCCACGTCCTGCGGCTCGCCGAGTCTGCCTAGTGGATGAGTCGCAGCCGCGGCTTCTTCGCCATTTGCCCATAGTGCCTGCGACAACCTGGTCTTGACCACCGCCGGCGCCACTCCGTTGACCCGGACCTTCGGCGCCATCTCGAAGGCGAGTTGTTGTGTGGTGAATATGAGTGCGGCCTTGGAGATGTTGTACGCGCCGAGGATGCCCGTCGGCCGCATACCACCTACCGACGCGACGTTGATGATCGAACCCCCGTTCTCACCCATCCACTGGTTGTAGACCGCTCGGGCCCACAACACGGGTCCGAGTTGGTTGACGGACCAGGTTTTGTTGAGTGCACCGATGTCGACGTCGGCAATGTTGCCGGGTGCGGGGTTGGTCCCTGCGTTGTTCACCAGGAGATCACAGGACCCAAAAACCTCAATGGCCTCCGAGACCGTTGCCACGGCGTGCTCGGCGTCGTCCGCTCGAGCCACTCGGGTAAGGAGGCGATCCCCGACCTCGGTAGCGGATTCGATGCTCGTGCGTGCGCCGGCGAGGTTCTCTTCACGCCGCCCGGTTATGACCACTCCACGGGCGCCGCTGCGCAGGAATTCTGTGGCGATCGCTTCTCCGATGCCCCTGCTAGCCCCCGTGACTATTGCTACCTTGCCATCGACTCGTACGTCCACGTGACACCTCCTCGTACGATGGTAGACAGAGCGCGTTCCTCAATGACCACCGCGGCGAACTCCCCCATACTTCATGCGCGTGTCCCGCATTGAAGCGACCAGCGCGTCCGGATTCGGAAGGTCGGCATCGACGATCTCCCCGATGAAGAACGAGTGAGAGCCGCAATCGACGGTGTCCCAAAGGGTGAGATCCATCCAGGCAACCGCTTCCTCAAAGATCGGAGCGCCTGTGGTCGCCACCCGGATCGCCCTGCCGTTCAACGTCATCTCTTCCTTCCGGGCAGGTTTCGAGAACTTGACGAAGGTCTTCGTGTCCTCGGCCGACCAGAGATTGATCGTGAATGATCCGCCCTCGGAGATCAGCCGATGGGTCACGGCCTTCTGATCAACCCCGATACCGACAAGCACAGGTTCCATTGCTACCTGCGTGATCCAACTGGTTGTCATCGCATTCCACTCGTCTCCCGCCCGCGAGCCGACGAGAGCCAATGCGGTGGGGATGCTCCAGGTGACCCTGTTGATGAGCTCCGCC
>JBLYYS010000379.1:0-13509 GCA_048550235.1 Acidimicrobiia bacterium
AGCCCGGCCTTCTGATCCGGGTGATTCGCGAGCATTTCACTCCGGATTTCAAGCGGCTGTTGATTGACGATGAGACCGCCCGCGAGGACGTCGTTTCATACCTTGATCGCACAGCGCCGGATCTGACCGACAAGGTGACCCTCTACGAAGATGACATCCCGCTGTTCGAGCGATACCACGTGGAGGACCAACTACAGAAAGCTCTCGATCGGAAGGTATGGCTGAAATCCGGTGGCCATCTCGTCATAGATCGGACTGAGGCTTTGACGGTCATCGACGTGAACACGGGCAAGTTCGTGGGTAGCTCGAACCTCGAAGACACTGTGCTCCACAACAACCTGGAGGCTGCCGAGGAGATTGGGAGGCAGTTGCGGCTGAGAGATATCGGCGGGATCATCGTCATCGACTTCATCGACATGGAAATCTCCCGCAATCGTCAGGCCGTTCTGAGACGATTGAAAGAGACGCTGGCCAAGGACAAGGTCCGCACCCAGGTGTTCGAGGTTTCGAACCTGGGTCTGGTCGAGATGACGAGAAAGAACGTGTCGGCTGGGTTGCTGGAGCAGTTCTCGGAAGTGTGTCCCAACTGTTCCGGACGCGGTGTCCTACTCCACGAGGAGACGGCCCTACGAGGCCTGCCGATTGAGACCGACGACGACGTAGAAGCTATGTAGCGAAGTTGGCAACTCGCCTGCAACAGGTAGAGTTACGGCTTCATTTGACCTGAGGACGACTATGTACGCGATCATCCGCACCGGCGGAAAGCAGGCGAAGGTACGCCAGGGAGACGTCATTGACGTTGAACGGCTGAAGACCGCCGGCGAAGAAGTTGAATTCACCCCGTTGCTTGTGGTTGACGGGGATGGCAAAACCATCACCGACCGCGACCAACTCGCCGGATTCAAGGTGCGCGCCGAGGTAATTGGCGACACCAAGGGCGAAAAGCTCGATATCTTCAAATACAAGAACAAGACGGGGTACCGTCGGCGCATGGGCCACCGGCAGATCTACACCACTATCAAAGTGACCGAGATCGCTGCGCCGAAGGCCAAGAAGGCCGCCAAGGCGAAAGCCTCCGAGGCCGAGGAGAAGTAACGATGTCAAAAACGAAAGCTGGAGGCTCGACCAAGAACGGTCGCGACTCAAAAGCGAAACGCCTTGGACCCAAAGTCTTCGACGGGCATGTCGTCAACGCCGGAGCGATCATCGTTCGGCAACGCGGGACGCGCATCCACCCGGGCGAGAACGTCGGTCGCGGCAACGATGACACGCTGTTCGCCATGGCGCCCGGAACAGTCAAGTTCCACGCAAGCAACGGCCGCCGCTTGGTGAGCGTTCTCCCCGAATAGGGGAAGCGCGACCACGGCCTAGCCGCGTGTTCGTCGATCAAGTCAACGTCCACCTCCGCGCCGGAAATGGCGGTGCGGGGGTGGTTTCGTATGTGCGTTCGCGCGGAAAACCGAAAGGCAAGCCGATCGGAGGTTCCGGGGGGAGCGGCGGAGACGTGTATTTCGAGGCCGACGAGGCGGCCGTCACGCTGCTGATCTATCAGCGCAACCCGCATCACGCGGCCGCGAACGGCACCCACGGTCGAGGAGATCTTCAGCACGGGCGTCGCGGAGAAGATCTGGTTCTCAAGGTCCCGCTCGGAACCACGATTTGGGACGAGGACGGCGCCATGATCGCCGACCTGGTCAAACACGGTCAGAGGGTGAAAGCCCTTGAAGGTGGCAAGGGGGGATCGGGCAATGCTGCCTTCGTCTCATCCAAGCACCGAGCGCCCAGTTTTGCGGAGCAGGGCGAATACGGAGAGTCGGCCACCTTCACGTTGGAAATGAAGCTTCTCGCCGACGCGGCCCTGATCGGGTATCCCAACGCCGGCAAGAGCACCCTCATCTCGACGATCAGCGCCGCCAAACCAAAGATCGCGGACTATCCGTTCACGACCCTCGAACCCAACCTCGGTGTGGTCTCCATCGGACAACGGGAATTCGTGATAGCCGACATCCCGGGGCTGATCGAGGGAGCATCGGAAGGCAAGGGGTTGGGGCATGAGTTCCTCCGACACGTCGAGCGTGCGCGGGCTCTGATCGTACTGCTCGACCCATCGCCACTTCAGGTCGAAACGCCCGAGCAACAGTATCGGGTTCTCATCGAGGAGCTCCGGCGTCACTCCGATGTCCTGGTGGAGCGGCCGCGTGTGATTGCATTGTCAAAGACTGATCTTGCGCCGGAGGAGTCCGTAACCGGTGAGTTGGCGGCTTCGCTCGGAGAGCCGGTCGTGTTCCCAATATCCGCAGTCGCCGAACGCGGGTTGGAACCCTTCTTGCACTCCGTCGCCGATGCGGTCGACATGGCGGTCAGGGCGGAACCGGAGCGAGAAGGCTTCATCCTGCACCGACCCGTGCGCGAGAGGTTTGATGTGATCGCGACCCCAACTGGATGGGAGGTCACCGGACGCGCAGCCGAACGGGCGGTGCGGCTGGATGATCTCACGGTGGCGATGACTGCCGATTTCGTTGCGCGTCGGCTCGAGCGGCTCGGGGTCGATGAGGCTCTGCGGCACGCAGGAGCGCGGCCGGGTGATGAGGTGCGGATTGGCGACCTGGTGTTCGAGTTCTCCGAGATGGATGACGATGAACCGGGTGATCCAGAAGTCACAGAAGCCCCGTCCAGAGAAGATCCGTGACGGGCCACCGCCCTATTGCAGGGTCATCGAGAGTTGTCGTCAAAGTCGGGTCGTCCAGCTTGACGCACTCCAGCGGCGGGATCGATTCCGAGGCCGTTGCTCGGATCGTCCGGATGATCGCCGGGAGTTGGGAGAGAGGATATCCGAGCGTCCTTGTGTCGTCCGGTGCGGTTGCAGCCGGCCTGCCCGCGCTCGGCCTCGACGAACGGCCTCGTGATCTACCGGGACTTCAGGTTGCCGCCGCGGTCGGGCAAGGTCGCCTGATGGAGCGCTACGCGAGCGAGTTCGCAAAGCTTGGCCTCGTCGCCGGGCAGGTACTGCTCACCAAGGACATCCTCGCCAATCGTGATCAATACCTTCACGCTCGCCGAGCGCTCGACCGCATGCTCAGCGAAGGTGTGGTTCCGATAGTGAATGAGAATGACACGATCGCGGTGGAGGAGTTGAGACTGGGGGACAACGACCGGCTCGCTGCGATCGTCTCTCACCTCGTGTCTGCAAACCTGCTGCTCCTCCTCACCGACACCCCCGGTCTCTTCTCTTCGGACCCACGTTTAACCGAGGATGCCGAGTTGCTGGCCGCAGTACGACACACCGACGAGGTGCTCGACGCAGTATCTGACGGTGCATCCGGCCCGATTGGTTCGGGAGGTGTGGCCACCAAAGTCTCTGCAGCCCGTATGGCCGCCTGGTCCGGGATTCCCACCATCGTTGCCGCGGCAGACGACCCCTCGTCGATCCTCGCCGCTCTAGCCGGAGCCTCGACCGGAACGTGGGTGGAACCTCATCCGAGTGCCCTGTCGGCGCGGAAACTGTGGATCGCCTTCGGTCTACCCGCCGTCGGGACCCTGACGGTCGACGCCGGTGCCGAAGCGGCGCTCGTCGCCGACGGAGGCTCGCTGCTGGCGGTCGGAGTCAGCGAGATGGCAGGGGAGTTCTCAATCGGTGATGCCGTTGAGGTTGTAAACCAAGCGGGTGCTCTCGTTGCCAAGGGTCAGGTGCAGGTCGGCGCGACGGATTTGCGCAGAGCATCTTCGGATGGGGCTCTGTCGGGGTTGATAGTGATACACCGTGACCAGCTGGTTGTTCTGGCCCAGTCGGAGTAGTCGCCGCTAGTTGCGCCAGAGGTTCCGGGTGAACAGCAGAAGCACCGGGAATATCTCGAGGCGCCCTGCGATCATCAGGAAAGACAGCAACCACTTGCCGAGCCAGGGCACGGCCAGGTAGTTGGCAGTTGGACCGACTTCACCGAGACCAGGGCCAATGTTGCCGAGGGCCGAAGCCACCGCTGAGGTAGCGCTGATGAGATCGAGGCCGGAGCCGAGGCGGGATTCGATCATTCCCAGCAACACGGTCCCGGTCATGAACAAGAACATGTAGAAGAGGAAGAACGACTGGACTGATTCGACTATCGGGTCGGGCACCGATTTTCCTCCGAAACGGGTGACGAATACCCCACGCGGATGAACCAGGCGGCGCAGGTCTGCAGCAGCGGCGCGGCTGAGCACCGCCAGACGGAAGGTCTTGACTCCGCCGGCGGTTGACCCGGCGCTACCTCCAAGGAACATCAACCCGACCACCAGGATCTGTAGGCCGGGTGCCCAGGCCCCAAAGTCTGCAGTTGCATATCCGGTCGTCGTCACCATTGAGACGGCAGTGAAAGCACTATCCCTGATCGAAGTGTTCCACATTGCATCGTCCCAGATTCCGAAGGCAATGATGCCGGCAGCTACCAGGACGAGCGTCCCGTACAGGCGGAATTCGGTGTTCTTCAAATACTCGCCGGGGTTCCGCAAGGCGCGGAAGTGGAGGGCGAATGAGGCTCCGGCCAAGAACATGAAGGCGATGATGACCCATTGGGTGTAGGCGCTGAAGTCGGTAATGGAGGTGGCCTCGGTTCCGAAACCACCGGTCGACATCGTCGTGAGAGCATGGGCGACGGCTTGGAACAGGTTCATATCGCCTGCCCAGAGCAGGAGGGTCTCGATGAACGTGAATGCAACGTAGATGAACCACAGCCGTTTGGCCGTTTCTCGGAATCGAGGGGTGAGGCGGTCAGGCTGTGGCCCGGGCGATTCGGCTCTGGCCAACTGAACGCCGCCGACACCGAGCAAAGGGAGGATGGCGATCGACAAGACGATCACCCCCATTCCACCCATCCACTGGGTGGCAGATCTCCAAATGAGGATGCCGTGTGAGAGAGTGCTCGGGTCGGGAACGATCGAAGAACCGGTCGTGGTGAATCCAGCGGCAGTCTCGAAGAAAGCATCGGTCAAGTTGTCGATCGATCCGGTGAGTAGGTAGGGAAGCGTCCCGAAGAAAGCCATTACGAACCAGGCCAGACCTACCGCGGCAAAACCCTCCTTGGTGGTCAATACTCCCGGCCGACCGAGAACCCGCCAGAAGATGGCGCCGACGGTGACCGTGATCAAGGCCGCAATAAAGATCTGTCCGGCCTCAGACCACTCCTGGTATCCAAGCGATACTGCCGCCGGCACCATCATTGCCGCACCGCTGGCGGCAACGACGGCGCCAATGATGAAGGCGAGGCGTCTGCCCATTGATGCTTGGACGGAGGCGCTGGATCTGGCTCGCGAAGCCATCAGTCCGTGAAGAGTTGCTCGACGTCGTGGATCGCCGACGGAAGGGCAAAGAGGATCAACCGGTCTCTAGCCATGATTTCGGTTCCGCCGTGCGGTACGAAGACGTCGCCCTCCCGGTGGATTCCACCAACGACCGCTCCGGACTTGAAGTCGAGTTCACTCAGAAGCTTGCCGATGGCTCTGCTGTTGACAGCTACCTCGATCTCGATTGCTTCGGCATCGGTGTCTTTGAATGTTGCCACCGAATGGATTCGGCCGCGCCGGACAAATCGGAGGATGGCATTGGCGGCTGCGAGGCGGGCAGACACGGCGGCGTCGATGCCGGTGCCTCCGAGTAGGCCCACGTAGGAGATCCGGTTGAATCGGGCAACGGTCGTCGCAGCTCCGAGTGCCTTCCCGACCATGCAGGTCATGGCGTTGATGTGGTCCCAGCCCGTGAGTCCGATCACCGCGTCTTTGCCGTTCAGTCCCAATTCTTCGAGGACGCTTGGATCGGTCGGATCGGCACTCAAGACGAGCACCCTGTCGTGCTTCTCGGCAAGTGAACGGCATCGGTCGTTGTCCTGGTCGATCATCACCACATCGATGCCTTCCTCGAGCAAGTGATCTGCCGTCAATTCCGCCAGTCGGGTAGCGCCGACTACCACTGCTCTACGAACCGGTTGCTGGGTCATGCCCATGAATTCGGTAGCGGCATCGAGGTTTGCTGCCGTCGTCATCAGCAGGACGTGGTCGTGAGCAAGGATGACGGTGTCACCTTTGGCGACGATCGTCTCACCGTGACGAACAACGGCGGCGACCACCCAATCCCAAGTAGAGCCGGCACGGAGGTCCATCAGCGTGGCTCCAACCATTGAACTGTGCTTGCGGACTATCCCGCCGACGAGGACCAGTTCTCCGCGTGCGAATTCGACCAGGTCAGAAATGCCGCTGTGTCCGATGAGACCGATGATCTCCCGGGCCGCCATTTCGCCCGGATCGATCACAACGTCGACGCCCAGTCCCGGCAGACCGGACCTCAATTCCTGATCTTCGATCCTGGCGACCGTCCGTCGAACGCCCATCGTGCGTGCGGTATGGCAGGCGAGAGCGTTGGCGCCGTCAGAGTTGGACACGGCAATCAGTAGGTCAGCTTTGCGAATGCCGGCTTCCTCGAGTGAGCTGGGGCTGGCGCCGTTCCCGACGATAACGAGAGCATCCACTCGTTCCTGCAACCGTGCGGCATGACGTTCGTCGCTTTCAATGACCACAACATCCTGGCCCTCGCTGGAGAGGCGAGCAGCCAGATAGGAGCCGACTGCGCCGGCTCCCACGATCACGATTCTCATTGCCTGGATGGTGCCTCCCCGAGAGGTGGCCCACAAGGGTAGTACCAGGATCCTGGCCCTTTGTCGCAACTACACTCCGCCAGAATGTTTGATCAGATTGGTATGCAAGCACGGCAGGCCGCCCGTGTGCTCGCGTCGCTGGATACGGCGACGAAGAACGCGGCACTGCTTGGCATGGCGACCGAACTCGACAGCCGAGCCGAGGCAATTCTTGCCGCCAACCAGGCCGATATGGAAGAGGCGGCCGCACAGAACATCGGCGCGGCGCTCATGGATCGTCTAGCGCTGACCGAACCGCGGGTAGCGGCGATTGCCAACGGTTTACGCAAAGTCGCCGGTTTGGCGGACCCTGTTGGCTCTTCGACGGGAGGTTGGACACTTCCCAACGGCATCCAGGTGCAGCGTACGCGAGTGCCGCTCGGCGTCGTTGCTGTCATCTACGAAGCCCGACCCAACGTAACGGCCGACGCCGCCGGACTGTGTTTCAAATCGGGAAACGCGGCTCTTCTGCGGGGATCTTCGTACGCACTCCGTTCCAACAGTGCGATTGCCGACGTGCTCCGCGCCGTGCTCCATGCCCAAGGCCTGCCGATGGACGCGATTCAACTGGTTCAGGACACGAGTCGTGAAACGGTCACAGCGCTCATGCAGGCCAAGGACTGGGTTGATCTACTTGTTCCACGTGGCGGACCCGGCCTCATCGCTGCCATCGAGGAACACGCCACCGTTCCATTCGTGATCGACGGTGCGGGCAACTGTCATGTATACGTTGACTCGACCGCAGATCTCGAGATGGCTTCGGACATCACGTTCAATGCCAAGACTCAACGTCCCGGCGTCTGCAATGCAGCCGAGAAACTGGTCGTTCATGAGGATGTGGCGGACGAGTTCCTCCCGTTGATCGGCAAACGACTCCAGGAATTTGGCGTTGAGTTGCGTGGAGATGAGGCGACTTGCGCAATCATCGATGGTGTGGCGGCAGCGACCGAGTTGGACTGGGGGACTGAATATCACGACTTGATAATGGCGATCAAGATTGTCCCATCGTTGGATGCGGCAATCGATCACGTGCGCTCGTACTCGAGCGGCCATACCGAAGCGATCGTGACCTCGGATCTGGTTTCAGCCGACCGCTTCGTCCGGGAGACCGATAGCGCGGTCGTGATGGTCAACGCCTCCACTCGCTTCACCGATGGTGAGGAGTTCGGATTCGGGGCGGAGATCGGGATTTCGACTCAGAAGCTGCACGTGAGAGGGCCAATGGGCCTCGAAGCGCTCACCACAGAAAAGTACATATTGCATGGGAAGGGCCAGGTTCGCTCATGAACACTTTCACTACTCCGGGCGAAGTCAAGACTGCCCTCGGGGATGCCAAGTATCTGGCCGATGATCGCATCGCGCAGGTGGTGTACCTGGCGGAACGCCTGGGCAAACCGGTGCTCATTGAAGGACCCGCCGGCGTCGGTAAGACGGAATTGGCGAAAGCGCTGGCGGCGGTCCACGATCGCCGCCTCATCCGCCTCCAGTGCTACGAAGGGCTGGACGAATCCAAAGCGCTGTATGAATGGAACTACAAGAAGCAATTACTGAGGATCCAGGCCGATCAGGGCACAGACTGGGGCGCGCTGGAGGAAGACATCTTCAGTGAGGACTATCTGCTGACTCGGCCGCTGCTCGAGGCCATCACCACAGACGAACCGGTGGTTCTTCTGATCGATGAGATCGACAGGGTCGAAGTCGAGACGGAAGCTTTGTTGCTGGAAGTGCTATCTGAGTTCCAGGTCTCGATCCCCGAACTCGGGACTATGCAAGCGAAGTCGCAACCGCTGGTGTTGCTCACATCGAACAACACCAGGGAGTTGTCGGAGGCTCTGAAGCGTCGTTGTCTATTCCTGCACATCGGCTACCCGAGCATCGAGAGGGAGAAGGAGATTCTCCTGGCACGGGTGGAAGGTGTCACCGACCATCTGGCCGAGCAGGTAGCTCGAATCGTGCGAAGCGTGCGGAGTTTCGATCTGAAGAAGCCGCCCTCGGTTTCGGAGTCGATCGATTGGGCGCGCACCCTGCTTGCTCTTGGGATAGCCGAGGTTGAGGCCGCCGACGTGACTGAGACTCTGCACGTCCTTCTCAAATACCAGACCGATATCGAGCGCGTCGCCAAAGACCTCGAAGTCTGAGCGACCGGCCATGCTGCTCGACGTTCTCACCGGCTTCGTACAGGAGTTGCGCTCGGCCGGCGTTCCGGTGTCGATGGTTGAGGCCATTGACGCCACCGAGGCACTTCGTCACACCGACCTCGCCGATCGCTCTGCTTTCAAATCGACCCTCGAAGCGACGCTGGTCAAGAACGTCAGGCATCTCGATGCTTTCGATACGGCTTTTGAGGTGTTCTTCGCTCATCACCGGCCGGATCCCGTCGCGACGGATGCGTCTGGGTCGCCAGGAAGGAGCGAGCCGCAGTCGAGCCAAATGCATCAACCCGGTGGGGGAGGGGACTCCGATCTCGACGCGCTACTAGAGGCTCTGTTCCAGGCCCTCTTGTCGGATGATCTGTCTTCGATCCGGTCGCTGGTTCGACGAGCGGTAGATGACTATGCGGGCATCGAACCCGGGCGTCCCGTCGGTGGAACCTATTACCTGTACCGCACCCTCCGCCGGCTCGGTGTCGATGGTCTCCTCGAGCGACTTCTCGAGACAGAAGAGGCCGAGGCCCATTCCGACCTCGAGGAGCGATTGATTCGCGAAGAGTACGAGGAACGGATCGAGCAACTTCGTGAGGAGATTCGTGACGAGATCCGCCGTAGGTTGGTGGCCGATCGGGGTCGCGAGGCGGTGGCCAAGACCCTTCGAAAACCGTTACTCGAAGACGTCGATTTGATGCATGCATCGCGGGCCGATTTGGTGCAGCTCGAGCAGATCATCAATCCGCTCACCCGCAAACTGGCAGCCAGGCTTGCTCACAAGCGTCGTCTCCGTAGGTCGGGCAGATTGGACTTCAGAAGAACCATGCGCCGCTCCCTTTCGACGGGTGGCGTCCCGATTGACCCGCAGTTCAGATCTCCCCATCCGATCAAGCCGGAGATATTCCTCCTGTGTGACATATCGGGTTCGATGGCTACCTTTGCGCGTTTCACCCTCCAGTTCATGTATGCCATGTCGAGCCAGTTCTCCAAGGTGCGGTCGTTCGCGTTCATAGACGCACTCGATGAGGTCACATCATTCTTGGAAGTTGGAACCGATTTCCCTCACGCACTCGATCGGATCTCATCCGAAGCGGAAGTCGTCTGGATCGATGGGCATTCTGACTACGGGCGATCTCTCGACCAGTTCTGGAACCGCTTCAGCGCAAGTCTCACCCGACGGTCGACGGTAATCATCACCGGGGATGCCCGAAACAACTACCGCGATGTCAACGGCAGCATTGTCCGGCAACTCGTCGAACTGTCGCGAGCTGTGTACTGGCTCAACCCTGAACCGGAGGCCTACTGGGATACCGGCGACTCTGTGATGAGCGCCTATGCGAGGCACTGTACCGGTGCCTACGAGGTGAGGAACCTTCGGCAACTAGAGGCGTTCGTCGAGCAGATTGCATTGCCTCCCATCGGGCGTGTTGCCCGTCCGGTACCTCACGAACCCGGACCCGGTCGGTTCTGGCGCAGGTAGACGGTCCACTAGTCAATCAGTGTTTTCTTGGCATAGTCATGATTGTGCGTAAAGATGTGTGCTCTCGGAGTCGATACTTGATCTACAGGTGGGTGAGGAGTATCCCTATCCCACCGCCAGGTTTCGCCGACGGGGCGAATGACAGCCCGAATTGTATGAGGAGAGAGTTGTGGCACAGCGAGTGCTGGTCGTTGAAGATTCGGCGGTGATTCGTCGACTTATCGAAGTATGTCTTCGACCTGCCGCGCTCGAGGTGATCATGCGGGAAGATGGACCGCAGGGTTTGGAAGCGGCCATCGCCGGTCAACCCGACCTGCTCGTTCTCGACATCGGTCTTCCAGAGATGGACGGATGGGAAGTCCTCGATCGTCTTCGCTCGGATAGCCGCACCAAAGACCTCCCCGTGCTGGTCCTCACCGCGCATGCAGAGGAGGAATCCCGCCGTCGAGCCGACGAGGGTGGGGCCGATGCCTTCGTCACCAAACCGTTCCAGCCGAACGATTTCCGGCAGGAGGTTCTGAACCTGCTGGCTCGCCCACGGCAATCCGTCGCTTCTGTTTAGAGGACGGGTTTACCCGACCGGACAACTCCTCGATGGACCACTCTTGATTCGTGACCGCGGCGGCCAGGTGTTCATCATGAGTGACCATCAAGATCGCCCCCGGATACGCTCCGAGTGCACACTCCAACCGTTCAATAGACGGTAGGTCCAAGTGATTGGTCGGTTCGTCGAGGACCAGACACCAGGCATTGGCGCCCATCCCGAAGGCCATCGCCAACTTCCTTGCTTCTCCCGCCGAGAGAGAGTCGCTGGCCAGAATTCTGGAAGGATCTGCGCCGAGTGCCGCTGCAATCTGAAGGACACGTCCGCGGATGTCTGCAGGGAGAGCGGCAAGCCGCGTGATCAGGTCGGCTGCGTCCGTCGCATCGGTCTCTTGCGGCAGATAGAGGATTCTGTCTGGAGGAATGTCGGGTTCGTGAATCAGATGCCTGATTAGGGAGGTCTTGCCGGCTCCGTTGCGGCCGGCCAGACGTATTCGATCGGTTCGACCCAGCAGAACATCGATCTCATCCGCGATCACTCGATCGCCTGCCGCGATTGGGCCCGAATATGACAGAAGCCGCTCTCTCCGGGCTGGTTCATAGTCGAAGATGAGATCACCACCCGGCACGTGTGTGTGCTCGTAGCGACCCTCCGCTTCTGACAGCCGGTCGGCCCTAGCCTTGGCGACCGAGATGGCTTTGGACATTGCGGCGTCGCCTTTGGCAGCCTTGCCGGTAGCAGCCGCAGAGTGAGCATCGTGATCCTTGGGACCCGAAAGGCGGAACTGCCGTCTCGTGCGCGCCCGTTCGGTCTCTGCTGCTCGGCGCTGATCGGCCAGACGTCGGTCGGCCTTCTTCCGTTCCTGTTTGGCACGCGCATACTTGGCGGCCACATTGGCTTGCACCGCCTCCCACTCTTGCTTGGCTTCGGAGTAGGGGGAGCTCCAAACCGAGAGCGAGCTGCTATCGAGTCGGAGCGTCTTGGTCGTCATGCAATCGAGGAATGTCCGATCGTGCGACACAATGATGCCGATGCCGGTGAATCGAATGAGCTCTGAAGCAAGGATCACGTGGCCGTCTGTGTCGAGATGATTCGTGGGCTCGTCGAGAAGCAGGATGTCGGGTCGCGTCGCCAGCACGGCTCCGATCTGCCATCGCTTGCGTTCTCCCGGAGAAAGAGTCGACCAACGCTCGATGTCATCTGGTTCGAGATCCAGTCTTCTCCGGAGGTGGTACGCATCTGCATCCCAAGCGTTCGCGAAGTCGACCACCTGCGGATCTCGTTTGTCGACTGCCTGCGGGCAGGTACCGACGATGCCGTCGACGGAGACCGATCCTGCGAGCGGTGCCAGAGTGCCGGCGATCAAGGACAGGATCGTCGACTTTCCTGAGCCATTGGCGCCGACCAGGCCGCACCAACCCGGGCCGAGGTCGAATGTGATGCTGGTCAGCAGATCGATTGCAGACGTGTAAGAGAACGAAGCCGAACGGAAATGGATTGAGGGCACAGTGACTCCAGACTGGTGAGAGGTATTTGACTTCACCGTCTGTGGCGCACCGAGTTCCTCCGATTGGCTGCCGAGAGGATACCCTCTCCCCGTCAAACGGGTCGGGGAATTGTCGAAGCCAAGGACGTTGCGAACCATCGGAACCAACGGCCAATCGCCAGCTACCGGTTCAGGTTCGCCTCCCGAACGGTTCCGGGTAAATTGAACCTGTTGCGGAGCGCTGCGGCGTTCCCAAACCGCTCAGTCAGATGTCTTGTCCCAGGAGGACTCATGAAGGTAGCTATCAATGGTTTTGGCCGTATTGGACGTGCAGTGTTTCGAATCATCGCCGAACGGAATGACCCCGATTTGCAGGTCGTTGCGGTCAACGATCTGACTGATGACGACACGCTCGCTCACCTCTTGAAGTACGACACGGTGTTCGGGCGTTTCCCGGGTGAGATCGAAGTAGGCGATGGCGTGATGAAGGCCGGTGGACAAACCGTTGCCATGCTCATGGAGCGTGACCCGGCTGCTCTCCCCTGGGCAGAACTCGGTGTTGACGTCGTAGTTGAGTCGACCGGTGTCTTCCGCGATCGGGTGTCGCTCGAGAAGCATCTTTCGGCAGGAGCCAAGCGGGTCCTGCTCACCGTGCCTGCCAAGGACCCGGTCGACGCCACCGTGGTGTTGGGTGTCAATGGTGAGACGATGACTCCGGACGCCAAGCTGGTGTCGAATGCTTCTTGCACGACGAACTGCCTGGCTCCATTGGTGAAGGTTCTCGATGAGTCATTCGGTATCGAGCGCGGCATCATGACAACGATCCACGCCTATACGAATGATCAGAGCATCGCAGATAGCCCGCACAAGGACCTACGCCGCGCACGTACCGCCGCCGCCAACATCATTCCGACGACGACCGGCGCGGCACGAGCTGTCGGCAAAGTGTTGCCACATCTCGATGGCAAGCTCGATGGAATGGCGATGCGAGTTCCGGTTCCAGATGGTTCGATTGTCGACTTCGTAGCGGTGCTGAACACCGATGTGACGGCCGAGCAGGTAAACGCAGCCTTCAAAGCGGCCGCCGAAGGGGAGTTGAAAGGCATCCTCGAGTACACGGAGGATCCGATCGTGTCGTCAGACATCATTGGCAACCCGCATTCGAGCATCTTCGACTCACAGCTAACCACCGTCAT
>JBLYYS010000380.1:0-9301 GCA_048550235.1 Acidimicrobiia bacterium
ATGGGCCCGTCGGGGTCGGCACCCGATTCATGCTGACAGGTGGAATGCTGTCCGAGTCTTTGATCAATCGACTACATCTGCCCGTGTCTGTGGCCGGTATGGCTCTGCCGTACGACGTAGCCGAATTCGACCCACCAAACGAGTTCGTCCTGGTTGGAGAGTCACCCATCCTGCGTTGGCGTGATCGCCTCGCATTCTCGGAAGAGGGAGCAGGTACGCGGCTGCACTACCTAGCGGAACTTCAGTTCAGGGGTCCGCTGGTGGTAGCGGAACCACTGCTCCGGATGATGTTCAGACGCATCGGGGACGATGCCACCCGTGAACTGGCGGCCACGGTGATGGACGGAGTATGACCCTGCGTTAGCTCGTCGATCGGGGGGGCAGCACCACTCCGAAACCGTGCCGGGCGAGGTGCATGATTACGTAGCGGGGTTTGACGAGATCGGCCACCCGCGCTTCGCTCAGCTTCTCCAGCGCAGCGAGTTCCTCTGAATACACCTGGGACCCCTGTCGGCGCGCCAGGCTCAGGAGGCGTGTGTTCTGCCACACCTTGCTCCGGCCTTCCTTCAGGAACTTCCGTGTCCCTGCACGATTGAAGGGCGACATGAGAGCGTCAATGAATGTGCGGTCGCCGGGTTCTTCGATGCGAGCGATCCGCTTGTCTTCCTCTGGCACGCGCTTGACCAGAATCGAATCGACATGGGCATGGTCGGCCGCCCTTCTGGCCATGACTTCCTCGTCGTCGAATTCCTCATCCGAGATCACAGCGAGAAGCGCCTGTGGAAGGTCGTAGTTGATATGGGCATTGATGCCGAGCAACGCATGCCTGACAGGTGGAATTGCGGGGTCCTTGGCGGCCTCGAAGGCGACCGCCCACGGTCCGGGGGTCCCCTGCCCGTTTTCCCAGGTTGAGAATGCTGTCATGTAGAGACTGGCGAAGGCCAGGCCCCATCGTTCCGCCCATTGTGGGTCCTCGAACTTGCCTTCGGCGGCGTCCTTCATCACTGCTTTGGTGGAGCGGAGGTATGCCCCGTGGAAGTGCTGGCGCTCGTCGTTCTCGGCAATGAGCCTCTCGGACGTCTCTTCCATGAGAGCGATGAGTGAGTCGTGTGCGGCCATTGGATCAGTAAAGCAGTCCCGCAGAGCACTTCACCCCACAATCCCCTAACCTCCCGGCTGTGGGATCTGAGGGAGGAATCGCCGGCACTACCGCGCATATGCGCCAGTTGCTCACCGTGGCGGGCGTCCTCGTCACGATCATCGGCTTGCCTTTGTATCTGGTTCCGCAGAACAGCGAGGAGTACTTCTCGTGGTCGGTGAGCCCTGATTTGTCGGCCGCGTTCCTAGGCGGCGCCTACCTGGCTGCCGCGGTTATCGAGTTCAGTGCGGCTCGAGAGCGGACATGGGCGAATGCCAGGATTGCCGTTCCGGCCGTGTTGGTGTTTACCACGCTGACGCTGCTCGTCACCCTCGGCAACATAGATCAGTATCACTTCAATGCACCGGAGTTGGTCCAGAGCGTTGGCACCTGGGCGTGGCTGGTCGTCTACGTGGTGGTTCCACCGATCATGGCACTGGTCCTGATTGTGCAACTCGTTCGTGGAGGCGGCAGTCCGGCACGAGTGCTGGTTTTACCGAGGAGTCTTCGGTCGGTCCTCGCTGTTGGAGGAGCAGCTTTGATCACCGGTGGAATCATCCTGCTGGTGGACCCCGGCGCCTCATCATGGATCTGGTCATGGCCGATCAATGCCCTTACAGGGCGGGCTTTTGGTGCCTGGCTCGTCGGTTTCGGCATCGCCATGATTCACCTCGCCTGGGAAGCTGACTGGAAACGGGTGCGGCCTGCAACCCTTGGTGCGGGAGCGCTCGGCGCACTTCAGCTCATTGCAGTGCTGCGCTATTCGGGAGATCTCGAGTGGGGAACCCCGCAGGCTTGGGTGTATGTGGCGGTTCTCGTCAGCTTCGTGGTGCTTGGAGTTTGGGGCTGGCGCGCCGCGAAGGCCGGCCAGTAACGCAAACCGCGACCACCCAGAGCGACCGGGCCACCAAGGTCTCGCTTCTCATCCTCGGAATCGACCAAGTGAGTCCAGGCATGTGCCCGGCGGGCAGTAGCTAGTCCCGGGTCGCGTAGTCGATGGTTGCGAAGGGCCATTCAGTTGTCAGCCAGTCGGACAGTGATTGCCACACCGCTCGATCCATCTCGGCTCTACTCGATCGAACCCACGACCTGACAGACGCATCCTGGGTTGACGACGGATAGATGTATACACAGCCGATGATCTCGTCGCCGTCGAGGATCGAGTAAGTGAAGCCGGTACGGTTCTTGAAATCCGTTGCATGGCCCACGAGATCGGCCAGGTTCTCTTCGAGGCTCATTGGGTGCGGCCACCCCCAGTCTTCAAAGCCCGGCGTTGCCGTGATGTGTTCCGAACTAGTCGTCCAAGCTTCGTAGTCGCGCTGGTTGTGATGAGCGTCGAGCGGTTCGAGGTGGAAGCCAGGTCCGGCGAAGTGGGTGGGGACGTCGAAGTCCGGCGGTACAAGGGGCTGGGCCATGCGGCCATCCTACGAGCCGGCGACGCACCTGAGAAGCGCTTCGACGCTTCGGTCTACATCAGACTCATCGGTTGCCCAATCAGAGACAGAGATCCGCATCAGGCGCATCCCGTTCCACGTAGTTCCGGAAAAGAACGCTGTTCCATCCTCTTGGATACGGGTCAACATCAGGTCGTTGAATGCGTCATGGTCCCCGTCTTCGGCCAACCAGCGAACCAGCACCTGGTTGAACACAACATCATTCAGGATCTCAACACGGTCGCTGTTGGCCAGCTTTGTCGCGAACAACCGAGCGAGACGGCACATACGGTCAATCATCGAATCAAGGCCGGATCGCCCGAGCGCTTGCAGCGTCGCGTAGATGGCGAGGCCTCGGGCTCGGCGCGAGAACTCCGGGTTCCAATCCATCGGGTCCCGGACTGCACCATCCGTTTGGATCAGGTATGCAGCATGCACACCCATGGCAGCGCGGTGGGCGGCCGGATGCCTCGTGATCGCGACGCCGGAGTCATAGCCAACATTGAGGGTCTTGTGAGCATCAGTCGACCAGGAGTCACACCCGTCCAGTCCCGAGGTCAAGTGCTGGGTGCTCTTGGCCGCGGCGGCCCACAAACCAAAGGCTCCATCCACGTGTACCCACGTCGGGTTACCCCGCATCCTGTGACGCTGCGCGGCGTCGCCGATGGCGCGATAGTCGTCAAACGAACCGTGGTTGATGTTACCGGCTTCGGCACAGACGATTGTTGGGCCGCTGAGTTGGTTCAGCGTCTCATCTAGAGCTACCGCGTCCATCCGGGCGGCCGTGTCGCAATCGACCACAACGGCGGTGGAGTCACCGAGTCCCAAAAGGCGCAGAGCGCGCGGAATCGTTGAGTGTCGTTCGGTCTTGACAACGACGTTGATCTTGGGTGCGCCTTGAAGACCATTGGCTTCAACGTCCCAGCCGGCCTCCCTCAAGACGTGGTGCCGAGCCGCCGCCAGGCAGGTGGTATTGGCCGATTGTCCTCCAGTGACAAGACCAACGGACGCCGTTTCCGGCAGATGGAGAGCGTCGAGTATCCACCTGATGGCTATCTCTTCGGCGATGGCTACTCCGGGCGCGACCGCGTAGAGACCGGCGTTCTGGTCCCATGTGGTCGAGAGCAAGTCCGCGCCGTATCCCGCCGGATGAAGACCACCAACCACAAAACCGAAGTAGCGGCCGGAGGAATGGGCCGTGAGATAGGGCTCGAGGTCTCGCGCCAGGCCGGCAACAACCTCCGCCGGATCGCTGCCTTCATCGGGCAGAGGTCGGTCGAGCAGCGCCCGGATCTCGTCGGGATCGGCTGGTCGATACACTGCTCGGTCAGGCAGCGATTCGAGGTATGTCGCCGCCGGTCCCATGGCTGCGTTGATGACGTTGGCCCAGTCTGACCGCTTCAAGAGATACTCCCGTTCTTCCCGGGCGGGTGCCCGGGGCCGAAGCCAACGATAGATTGCGATCTGGGGTTCGGTATCGCAGATCCCGTCACCGCCGGGTGGCTCTGTTCGACCATCGGATGGACGGCCGACCTCGATGACAGTCTTCTGACGGCGAGGCAGGAGCCCCGGCCGGCGACCGGGGCTCCCAACGGGCGGACTACCGCTCTACGACGCCACCGCCGTCCCTATCAGCGTGCCGGGCGTGTAGGCGTTGGCTTCGAATAGCCCGTTGACGTCGTCACCTACAACTGAGCCGTCTAGGTAGATGTCGTAGCTTTCCCCCGCTACGAGTTCTGGCGAGGAGAAGGTGATAACCGAGAAGTCGTTGAGCGTTTCGTAGGTGAGTACCCCTTCGCCTTCCGTGGTCTCGATGTGGATCACCGTTCCGCCGGCGACCGTCCCGCCAGTGGTGACGAATATCGAAGCCTGGCTGCCGGCGTTGATGCCCTCAGAGGTCATGCCGTCGATGTGGGTGCCGATGATGACCCCGCCAATCATCTCGAATGTGCCGTTGTGGTCGAGAGCCCCGTCGCGAGAACTCGTCGAGCCGTCGATGGTGACCGTGCCGCCGGTCATGACTACATAACCGTTGGCGTCGATCCCATCACCGTAGGCGTCGATGGAGATGGTTCCGCCGTTGATGTACAGGTAGTACTCGCCGGGGATTTCCTCGGGTGGTGCGCCGCCACCTGGGCCACCGCCTGGACCAGGCCCACGGAACGTATCCGTTCCGGCCCCTCCAGCCTCGTTCAGTGTGCCGGATCCGTCCACACCGCCGGCCACGTTGAGACCGTCATCGGTGGCCACGATCCAGATGTCGCCCCCGTTGATGGTCACGATCGTTCCCTCGATACCTTCGTATGACGTGGTCACGTCGATCGTTCCGCCATTGACCTCGACGGTCTCGTCGGCATGGATGGCGTCGTCGCCGGTGGCGATCTCGAACGTACCGGCGTTGACGACAACGGAGATGTTGGAGTGAATCGCATCATCGGCCGTGTCCATCGAGAATGATCCGCTCTCGATGATCACGCTCACCGCGCCTTTGATGCCTTTGGCTGACTCGTCGGCGGCGGCGCTCGCCGAACTGCCACCTCCGGCTTCGATGGTGAAGTCGCCGCCGGTGATCAGGACGTCGGTAGTGGCCTGGATAGCGTCGCAGCCGGCGTCGATGTCGATGGTGCCCGCCGCGATCGAGATGTAGCCCCGGTCGGCGTCCTCGTCGTTGTCGGCCTTGACTCCGTCGCCGCCCGAGACGATGTCGAGGGTTCCGTCGTTGATCACGACGTAGTCTTTCCCGCGGATCCCGTCATCGACTGCCACGACGGTGATGTCACCCTCGTTGATGACCAGTCCATCCTTCGAGGTGATGCCGTCGTTGAAGCTGCCGGTGACGGTCAGAGAACCCTCTCCGGCAATCGTTAGGTCGGACTTGCTGTACAGAGCAGCGTTGGGTTCGTCGTCACCCTCGGCAAGCGTGTAGGTAGCGCCGTCGGCCAGCGTGTTGGTGCTGCCGTCGGCCAGGATCACGATCGCCTTCTCGGCGCTCATCACGGCGATTGCTGCACCATCGGGGTTCACGATGTGGGCGCCGTCGAGGATGAGTTGCACCACTGCGCCGTCGCCTGCGTCGATGATTAGTTGACCATCATCGAGGGTGCCGGATATCCGGTACGTCCCGGCCGCCGTGATCGTGGCGATGCCGCCGTCGATTGACACTGCATCGGAGTCGGCGGTGACCATGGCACCGAGGGAGATCTCGATGGCGCTGGTTTCGTCGTAAACGTAGTCGTCGGCGTTGTCGTGGGTTTCGACGTTCTCCTCCTCGACGGTTGCGACGGCGTCCGAAGCGACTGCGGCCGAGATGCCTTCGGTCGCGACATCCTGGCCGGCAGCAATCGTCGTATCGCTGCTGCAGCCGGCCACGAGGGCGACTACGAGTACCGCGGATACTGCAAACTTCGTTGTGGTTTTCTTCATGTCGGATCCTTTTCTATGAGGCATAACTGATAGGTACGTCTTGAAGTTGAGACATCGTTGGGGTCGAGCCGGCCGCCGGCCCTTCTTCGGAGGGATCTGAGGCGCTGGGCTCGCGCCCGCCTGCTGCGGGTTTGATAGCCCGTGGAGTCCACCCGAAGTAGGTGCGCAGCACCCGGTTCCACTTGTTGGCCGGGAGGCCGGGAGTGAGGGCCGCTAGACCTGTGCAGTACTTGCTGATCTTTGCCGGACGCTGATGCCGGCTCCACAGGAAGTGGTCAACCGCACAAGGCCGGCCTGCGGTCTTGGTCTCGACCACTGCCATCCCCGGCAAGGTGAGCTTCGACCCGTCGGCCGCCTCGACTTCGAGATTGGTGTCGATGGTGATCCGGCTCTTCGAGTGCGGCTCGAGCAGCGTCGTGCGCTCGTAGCGGGTGGTGAGGACCGGTTCCAGTTGCCGGCTGACTGGGGCGATCCTCTCGAACCCGTCGATGAACTCCAGCGCCTCGCTGCTCAGGGTGGAGCGTCCTTCGAGTTCGTACGGCAGCCGGTGCTTTTCGGTCAGTCCCCGACGCTCTCGGGTCTTGACCTCGAGCGAGCAGCTTCCGCTGTCGAGATAGGACCGCGTGCGGACTTTGAACCGGCGACGGCGCTTGTGTGCCGCCGCCAGATACGAGACCAGGTCCGGTGTGTCGAAGTAGACAGATTCGTAGCGGAAGCTGTGGCGCCCACCGATTTTCAACACCTGCATGTTGCTGGAGTTTTCGACCAGCGACCGGGCGAGTGCCATCGGGACCAGGTACTTGCGGTCCCTGCGGGTGAGCAGCTCGGCCTCGCGGTTGAGTTCTGTAAGGCCGACCGACTGGAGATTGTCGACGGGTAGGTCGTTCATCGTTGCTCTCCGGTCACAGACGGCGCGGTGGAGCTGAACTGCCGGTGGGTGTCTACTCGGGGCAGCTCGAACCGCACCTCGACTGATGTGGTGTCGTTGACGAGATCGACCTTGCGCACGTTGATCCGGTGCACCCTGGCGTTGAGCATGCTCTCGAGTCGCATGACCAGAGCCGTCTCGTCGGTGTAGGCGGAGTCGAGATTGATGATCTGATTCCGATATTGAGGGAAGAGCTCCGGATGGTCACCGAGATAGAGGGCGGCCAGGATCGCCACGGTCATCACCGGGGTGGCCCAGGTCAAGGAGCCGCCGAGTCCGGCGAAGAGCCCTAACGCCAGCGCGCCGAAGTAGTAGGCGATGTCGGTGTGGTCGAGTTCGTCCGAACGCAGCCGGATGATCGACAGTATGCCGAACAGCCCGAGGCCGAGTCCGGCATTGATCGAAGACGACGCCAGGACGCTGGCCACCGCCGCCACGCCGATGTTGGCGGTCAGGTAGGCGACCACCATGTTCTTGCGTCGGTGACGGGGCCAGTAGAGCCCGAAGGTCAAGATGAGGATCGCTACGACATCGATGAGAATCAGTACTGAGAGGGACACGGTTGGCTCCTATCGCTTGCTTGTATGCCCCTAGTTGTATTGCCCGACCCTCTTGACCGGCTGAGAGAGGCCTCAGGAGTTCCTCAGCGTTTGAGGGGAGTGCTGAGGAAACGCTGAGGTTCCGCTGGGCCGGATACCAGGACGGTCGGGCACGCTGCAGGGATGGCGCACAACGTGGTAGACAAAACCCACCGGTCTAAGGTCTCGGCAATGACTGATGAACCCCGCGCCAGGATCCTGGTTGTCGACGATGAGCAGATGTTGCTCGACATGGTCGGCGACGCGTTGACCTTCGCCGGCTACGCCGTCAGCGTTGCCGATGGCGGTCTTGCCGCGCTGAACTCTCTCCGCACCGAGCGGCCCGATCTGGTGATTCTGGACGTCAACATGCCCGAACCCGATGGCTTTCAGGTTGCCAGGAGCCTGCGTGGATCCCATCCCGACCTGCCGGTGCTCTTTCTGACCGCAAGGTCCGATATCGACGACCTACGCGAGGGATTCGAGTCGGGTGGCGACGACTACCTGACCAAGCCCTTCCGGCTCGAAGAACTGCGGCTGCGGGTCGACGCTTTGTTGCGTCGATCCGGGTTTGCCAATCGGTCCACCGAGTTGTCTTGCGCCGATCTCACCATGAACGATACGGAGCATCGGGTGTTTCGCGCGGGGGAGGAGATCTTCCTTTCTCCGGTCGAGTACCGCTTGCTGCATTACCTTCTGTCGCACCCGGGGCAGGTGATGGAGCGGGGACAGATCCTCGAGGCTGTGTGGGGATACGAGTTCGGCGATTCCGTCATCGAGACGGCTATATCGCAGCTGCGCAAGAAGGTCGATGAGGGCAGGCCCAAGTTGATCCACACTGTGCGCGGTTTCGGATACAGCCTGCGGCCGTCCAAGTGATGAGAAGACCTTGGACGCTCCGCCGGCGACTGACGATCGTTGTGGGCTTCGTCATCTTCGTCGTCAGCGCAGTGATTGCGGTCACTGTTTCAATCGCTAGCCGTTCCGTGTTGATCGACCGCGTGGACGAAGACCTTCTTGCTCTGGCTACTCGTCCGCTCCCGCGGCCGGGGCCGGGCGATCCACCACCCGCCGAAGACTCCTTCCAGCCGTTCGGCCTGTTGCTGTTCGACGACACAGGCCAGGTTGTCGTGGAGCAGCCGGGTGGATTCGCCGATGATCCCGAACCTCTACCCGATGTCGGCGATGTCACAGTTGAAACTCTGCGAGGTGGTGGGTTGGTGACGCTCGCAGCGGCCGATGGAGAAGGGACAGTCAGAGTGCTGATCCGATCCACCTCGAGTGGGTTTGAGGTTCTGTCGCAGTCGCTCGAAGCGGTTGACTCGACGGCGCGGCAAACCGTGACGATTTCCCTGGTCGTGAGCCTCCTGGCGGCATTGGTAGGGATCACCGCCGCCAGCCTGGAGGTAAGGCGTAGCTTCCGCCCCATCGATGACATGATTGAAACCGCAGGTGCGATCGCCGAGGGGGAGCTGTCGCGCCGAACCGACCTCGTCGAATCCGAAACCGAGCTCGGTCGTCTGGCCTCTGCGCTCGACCACATGTTGGAACGTATCGAGAGTGCCGATCGGGATCGATTGCGGGAAGCCGAGCGCTTGCGTCGCTTCGCTGATGACGCCTCCCATGAGCTGCGTACCCCTATTGCCGCAATCACCGGATATGCCGAGCTCTACGAGGCGGGAGGGATTGACGAAGGTCCGGGCCTCGATCGGGCGATGGCCCGCATCCATGAAGCGAGCGGTCGAGCCGGCCGCCTCATCGAGGACCTGCTGGCTCTGGCCCGTCTCGATCGTGAGATCGG
>JBLYYS010000381.1:0-4602 GCA_048550235.1 Acidimicrobiia bacterium
ACTGCACGGCATCCGAGGCCGAGACGCTGCTGTCGGCCGCGTCGGGAGCAATCCGCTGGTTGCGAGATCGAGATCTCAACGGCATGGGGGTCCTGTGGGTACCGCCGGCCGGCGACTGGATGGATTCGAGCCTGCACAGAAGTGGACGGACACTGCTCGCCAACGCACTCTACGTGTGGGCGTTGCGGCTATTCGAGACGGTGGCCAAAGACCATGCGCTCGACCTGGGACATGGACTCGATGCCGAATCGACTGCAGCAGCGCTGCGAGCTCTGCTGTGGCCGGCGCCGGATCTCGACCCGGCCACACTTCTGTTCGAGGTTCCGGAACCGGTTCGCACCGGTTGGCCGCATCCGGTTCTCGCCACAACCCTGAGACGAGCTCACAATCCGGACCGCAGGTGGTTCGGCGCCACCCTCGATGCGGGACGGCTGCGCGAGAATCTCGATGTCCTCGGCAACTGCATCGCGATCATCGCCGATGTGGCCACCTCGAGCCAGCGCGATCTGATTCTCGATGCCCTCGAGGAGTTGTCGGTAAGCGAACCGTTCGCGACGAGGACGCTCGATGCCCCGGTGGACCCTGATGATTGGTCCGGTCTTGTGAACCCAGCGGTGGAGGCTGCGCAGGATCCGAGGTGGCGCTGCCCGCGGCATAGCTATCACAACGGTGGCGCATGGCCCTACGTCGGAGGCTTCCATGCCTGGGCACTGCGGCTCGCCGGACGTCTCGAGAGCGCAAACAGGGTCACTGCCGCCATCGACAAGACCAACGTCGTCGACGGATCCTGGACGTTCCCGGAGTGGGTAACCGGCGACACTGGTGTTCCCAGCACGACACGTATGCAGCTCTGGTCGGCCGCAGCCCGACTGTACGCGGCGGCCCCGATCGCTGACATGTCCCGACCAGGGAGCCGCCAGTAGCGGTGATGCCTGGGATGGCAGAGGTGGTTGCCTCCGGGCGCCGAGCCTCCGACGATGGACCTAGGTGGTTATGACGAGCTTTCCGAGAGCGTGGCCTTCGGCCAGGTAGCGCAGGGCATCTGGGACCTGTTCCAGCGGGTAGGAACGCTCGATCACCGGAACGACTTTGCCCGATTCGAGCAATCCGGCGAGGAAGGTCAGGTCGTCGGCCTTGACCGCCGCCGTGAACCAGGTGAACCGTTTGCTTCCGATACTCGATAGGACTTTGCGGAAGGCGAGGTTGCGGATGGGGCCCATGAGTCCGTGTTTGGGTCCGGTGACCGTCACGTTGATTCCTTCATCCGCCAGAACTCGGCGGGTATTCGCCCACGACCGGTTGCCGACGTTGTCGAAGAGCAGGTCGTAGCCTCGCTCGGAGGTCGTGTAGTCGTCCTTGGTGTAGTCGATTACCCGATCCGCACCAATCGACTCGGCCATCTCGACCTTGCCGGTGCTACACACCGCGGTCACCTCGGCGCCCAGCGCCTTGGCGATCTGCACGGCAAACGTCCCGACGCCGCCCGAGGCGCCGTTGATGATCACTCTTTGCCCGGCTCGGAGTTCACCGATGTCACGTAGCCCCTGCAGCGCGGTGAGGCCGGCAAGTGGAACCGCGGCCGCCTGATCGAAGCCGACGCCGGTAGGTTTGGCGACGATGGCTTTCGGGTTGACAGAGGCGTACTCGGCGAAGGCGCCGAACCCGATATCCCCGAAGACCTCGTCATCGACTGCGAAGCCGGACACGTTGTCGCCGACCTGAACCACCACACCTGCCATGTCGGCACCGGGGATCGGTCGCTTGGGTTTGGCGATACCCGCCATCATGCGCGCCATGTAGGGGGTGCCGGTGATCATGTGCCAGTCGAACATGTTCAGGGAAGCGGCCGCCACCCGGACCAGAACTCGATCTGGGTCGAGGGCGGGGATGGCGACTTCCCGCAGTTCGAGAGCGGAAGGCCGGCCATATCGGTCGCCGACGATCGCGCGCATCGTCGACGATCCGGGCGCGGAAGACTCGGTGCCGGCATCTCTTGCGGAGTCATTGCTGTCCATTGGCATCATCCCCTCACTGTCACGATGGTGCCTTGCGTCTGCTCAAACAGTTCTCGACATCAGGCTGGCACTGCGCTCCAACAACCCTACATCTGGTCGAGACTAGGACCTACCGACGGCGACCTGCAGAGATAAACGGTCTACGCGAGGTATGCAAAGCCCGGTGTCACCCCACCCTCCAGTCACTCCGGATCGGCAAACACCCAATGGAACCCATCGATAGAGTCGCGCACCTCGATGCCGAGCTTCGCCAGACCGTCCCGAACTTCGTCGGCCGTTTCGTAGTCGCCGGAGGACCTGGCACGCTCACGGAGATCGAGCAGCAGATCGACATAAGCGCCAATCACCGCGCGCGGATCCCGAAGCCCGGCCCGGGCAATGTCGACGATTTCCACCAGCATCGAACGGAAACGGCGCCGTACGCCTTCGTCGTGGACCGCCAGCGTTTCCTGCTCGAGCAACAATTGGAGGATCCGGTCGCCGTCGCCGGCAGAGATCGCATCGGCGAAGGTCGAGCGCTCCTCCGGCGGCGAAGCGATTACGACGGGTGCCGGGGTCGGAACGCCGAGGATCTTCGCAACCTGATCGAGGTTCAGCGACGATCCCGAATCGACCACCTGTTCGCTCTCGCCTCTGAGGGTCACGGTCCCGCGCCCAACGACCTCACACCTACCGGCGGCGAAGTCGAACACTGCGGCGGTGTGCTCGTCGACACCGATGATGCCAACGTCGAGCTGACGCTCGAGGAGGCTGAGCCTGCGCTCACCGATGTAGCAACGGCTCGTGTCATGGTTCCCGCCCTCGGTGTTGTTCCAATGCGGCACGACGACACACGGCAGTCCGAGGTCCGTCATGAGGTCGAGACCGTCCAGCCAGCGCGGTGGCTCCCCCACCTTGTAGATCTCGTAGACGGGAATGGCGTGACGACCCAGCGTGAGCGACGCAGCTGAAGCGAAGGTCACTGTTCCTCCCGCCAGGACCACCGACCGCAACGCCCCGCCGACTCCGGCCTCCCGCCAGATATCGAGGGCATAACTCGGCGAACCAGGCCCGGAGAACACGTATCGGGCCTCCATGATCGCTGCCAGGAATCGTTCCCGATCGACAGCGGAGGCGTTGCGATCCCGGAGTTCGGCGACGCGGCTGCCGATGTTGAGACTGGTGTCGAAGAAGTCGACAAGCTTTGTCGTGAGCTGGGAGGCGTTTTCCTGAAACCCGTAGGGCGTGTCGAGGATGACGACCTCGCGGGCAGCCGACGCCTCGATGCCGCCACGGTGGGTTGCGACGAGGCCAGGGGCCAGCTCGCCGGATCCCATGATGATGACCCGACCGGTCACGAGCCCACCTCACCGGCCAGCTCGATGAGAATGTCGGCGACGACCTGGGGCTGCTCCGCATGAATGTCGTGGTGCCCTTCGACCCGATGCACGGTGATGGCGCCGGCAGCGGAAGCGAAGGCCGCGACACGGTCCGGTTGCGACGGACCGTCCCCGTTGACGGCGATCAGCCGGATGGGGATCTGCATGTCGCGAACGATTGCATCTGGATCGTGTTCCCACAGCTGCCGAAGGATCGCCATGTGATTGTCCCGTCGGAGACGAGCTCTCACCGTGCCACCCGGAATCTCCTCGAAGTTTGCCAGTTGCGCCGCTACTGCGGTATCGGAGAAGCCGGGCAAATGCCGGCGAATCATGACCTCGAGCTGCGGAGGCGTGAGATGGTCGAACGACGGCGGAGCGAGCGCGGTCTGCGCTTCGTCCCAGGAAGAGAAGGTCTCGGAGAGGCGAATGAAGCCACCGTCGACGAGCCCGAGGCCTGCCACACGGTCCGGGAGCCGGGCGGCGAGTTCCAGGACGACGTTGGCACCCCACGACTGACCGACTGCGATGACCGGACAGGCGACCATGGCATCGATGACCGCAGCGAGATCGCCGGCGAGCGTAGCGAAGTCATAGCCGTCGTCGCTCTTCGACGAGCGCCCATGCCCTCGTTGGTCCACCGCGATCGAGCCGTGGCCCGCCGCGGCGACAGCATCGGCGACTTCATCCCAGAGCCGGGCATTCGAGGCCAAGCCATGCACGAAGAGGAACTGGATGGCGTCGCCGCCAGCGCGCACGAGTGCATGAAGTGCCAGGTCGGAACCCAGGGGGATTCGAACGTGGGCACTCTCGACTGCGGCATCTAGGTCGACCATGTCCTGGAGGCTAGGCCAAGCCGCGTTGCAACGGGATCCAGCCGGGGCGGCCGCCGAACAGTGTCACCACGAACATGACTGTGGCAGGATCAGCGCGGCCGCCGCGCGCATGAAGGTGCCGGCATCAGAGGGCGAACAGAAGCCCCCGGATCATGTCCGGGGGCTTCCTGGATGGATCGATGCCGTCTGCTACCCCTCTTCGAATCCGGAAGTCGGATTACATGCGAGACCCGGCGGCGGCAGGATCGACTTGGCTGCTTCCAGGCCGGCGAACCTCTTGATCAGAACGAGGAAGGTGCCGTACGACTGAGTACGGGTCGGTTCGTCCTCATTGATCTCGTCGTTCAAACCGGAGAACGAACAGATCGACTTCGCCTTGTAGTACGCGACGGG
>JBLYYS010000382.1:0-2966 GCA_048550235.1 Acidimicrobiia bacterium
AGATCGAGAGTCCGGCGCAGTGTTTCTGCGGGTACCGGCGCACCGGCCGACATGACCAAGCGCACTCTTTCCATCGCTCCGCGCAGATTGGCTGAGATGCCACTGGAAGTCTCCACCACATTCCTCAAAGCAGCCGGCGACGCGAACACCAAAGTTGCATCGACTGCCCGTGCCGCCTCTGCCAGACCTTGCGCGGTCAGAGAGCCCGGCGCAGTTACCTCCATGTCCGGTACAACCGACGCAATACCCATCATCGGCCCGTAGAGAGCGAATGGCCCGAAGGCAGCCACCAGCCTGTCGTTGTCATTGATCCCGTAGAGCGTCATCAGAGCGTCGCGCTGTGCCTGCATCTGGTGGTGCCGGTAGGCGACGCCCTTGGCCGGACCAGTTGCCCCGGAGGTGAACCCGATGGCTGCCTCATCCCCGGCTTCGGGCGGAGTGGGCTCGGGCTGCCCCTCGCCGCGGCTGCGGACCTCATCCAGTGTGGAAGCCACTCCAAGAATGCGACGTGAGGTCGGCGACAAACCAGTCGAGCAGATACGCACGCCCGGCCAGCTCATCGATCGGGCCGCTGCTAGAGCTTTCGGAATTCCGATCAGATAGTCGGGATCGGCACTCTTCAATGCGCGGGTCATGCCGCGCGCTCCCAATCCGGCGTCTGCCACAACGACTACCGCTCCGATACGCCAGCAGGCATAGAGAGAGAGGGCGAGATCGATCCCGGGCGGGATGAGCAGCGCGACCCGGTCCCCCTTTTCAACCCCAAAGTGGCTCAACCCTGCCGCGAGACGGCGAACATCAGACGCGAGATCACGAAACGAAATCGACCGCTCAACGCCGCCCTGCCCCATCTCGACGATCGCATCGACATCGTCTGCTTGTCGACGGTCGAGCGAAGCCCACAATGGTGGACGGCCGCCGAGTTGTGACTCACTGTCAACGGGCTCGCCCAGCCGACCAATCCAGTCGAATATCGCTGGGGCAACCCGAGTGTCCTCGGCAACGAGATGACTCGCCCCTTCGAATCGATGGATTTCGGCCTGAGGAAGGCGCGCGGACAGATCGCGCAAGTAGATGTCGGAGAACACTGGATCAGCGGGACCCCAGAGCAGTAGCGCCGGCACCCCGCTCAGCCGGTCCATGCCTGCGGCCACGTAGTCGAGCGCGCCATGGCTCGGGTGACTCTCATCAAGAGGAATATCGGCTACGAACGTCGCTATTGCCTCACGCCGGCCGGCTGTCGCATACGGAGCCTCGTAGGCCCGGCGAGTGGTTCTGTTCAATCGGGGCCGGGACAGCATGTTCGCTCCACGGATGAACGCCCGACTGGTTTGGCAGATGACCCGCAGCAACCACCGATTACGAACCAGCCGGATCAACCGGGGAACCGGACTCTCCGCTGGTTGTTGCACCGCGGTGTTCATCAGGACTATCCCCGCCACCCGTTCGCCGTTGCGGGAGGCCCAACCGAGGGAAATCGGCCCGCCCCAGTCATGAGCGACCACAACGACGGGACTACTGATACCGGCAGCCTCGATCAGTCGTTCGAGGTCGTCAATTCGCCGAGCTAGGCGTCGCTCCACTCCCGTGCGTTCGGAGAAACCCATATCGAGTTGATCAACGGCAAGAACGCGAATGCCTTCCGGAGCTTCGCTCAGGAGGCGGCGCCACATGTAGGACCAGGTTGGATTGCCGTGGACCGCCACGACAGTCACCGCCGGGTCGGGGACCTGATTGTCGAGGACGTGCCAAGTTCGGGTTTCATCACCGTCGTCAACCGTGACGAGTCTCGACCAATCCGGATTCAGACCCGGAAACCCCGGAGGCGGCAGCGAAGCTGGCGCGGTGTAACCCCCGGTCACCAGGTCAATTCGATTGCGGACGCGTTGATGCCGGATCCCATACCCATGAGCAACACCATGTCGCCCTCCTCGAGGTTCTCGGCTTCGAGCGACAGCGTGATCGGAATCGAGGCCGGTCCGACGTTGCCGAGCGTGGGGAACGTCAGGGGTACCTTGGCCAAGTCGATTCCGAGATGTTCGCACAGCATCGTTGTGTGGACCATCGAGATCTGGTGAATGATGTATCGATCGGCATCCATCCAACCGAGCTCGGCCGCGTCGCTCCATCCCAGTTTCGATACCTGAAGACCGGCATCCAAGAGACCTCTCGAATCGGTACGCATCCCGTCCAAGCTGCCTACACACAGATTGTGGTGGCTCGTATCGGCGTGCGCGACACCTCTCACCACCTGGTGGCTACCGGGGTTGTCAGAGTGACGTCCGACCACGGCAGCAGCACCACCAGATCCAAGGGTTAGGGATGCAAACTCCGCGAACAAGTCAGCGAGGGTCGCGTCTGGTCCGGCCAAACGAGCCAAAGTCGTCTCCTGAACCTGCCGGCTCCCTTCACCATCGACTATCAGCGCGTAATCGATGCTGCCGCTGTCGATCATATTGCCGGCCACCTGGAGAGCATTGACGAATCCCAGGCATGCATTTGATAGATCGAAACTCATACACCAGCTGGGGAGATCGAGCGCGTTGTGAACCGTGACTGCCGAAGATGGCTCCAGCCGGTCGCGACAAACCGATGTGTCGATCAAGAGACCGATCTGCTCCACACGTATTCCTGCAGCCTCAATGGCTTTCGCTCCGGCCGCGGCAGCGGCGTCTGTGAACAGGTGCCCCTCCGGCCACCATCTGCGTTCCCGGATCCCGGCAAGGCTCTCGAGCAGTCCAGACTGGGCCCCGACGCGTTCGTACGTCTCTGCAAGTCGGTCATCGAATTCCGCGGAGGTGACTACTTCGGGAGCCTCGACGTGGGCGATGGAAACCAGCGCGGTGTCTTTTAGGCTGAATACGGCGTTGCCGGACATCGGTTTACTTTCTGGGTGATATAGGGCGATTCTCGCAGGATCGTGCGCAAAGTGTTCTATTTGGACTAGTCAACCGCCAATCGACCCC
>JBLYYS010000383.1:0-2683 GCA_048550235.1 Acidimicrobiia bacterium
AGCGTCGGATCCTCAGTCTCCGATTCCTCCAGCGCGTACAGCGCGTTGTCGATGAGGTTCGTCCACACCTGGTTAAGCTCACTTCCGAGAGCCTCGACCACCGGCAGGTCCGGCTGATACTGCTTCTCGATCTTCACATGTTTGGCCTTGTGCTCCAGGATCATCAGCGTGTCATCCAGGCCGACCTTCAGTTCGACGTCCTGGACCGGGGCCTGATCGAGATAGGAGTACGACTTCAACGCCTTCACGATCGCCGACATCCTTCGAGTCCCCTCTTCGACCTGATGCACCAGAGAAAGCTGCTCGTGTGCAGCATTGACAAGACCTGCCACCGCCCCGAGATTCGCCGCGGTCACCTTGGCCTCGAGCCGTTGCAGCCAATCCGCCGTCACTCCGGCATCGACCAACCCCGATGCGAGTTCCCAACCGCGGTCGACATCGTGATCTACCAGCCAATCCTCTACTTCGTCCTCCCGATCGGATCGGTCGAGGGCGCCCAATTCGACACCGATCCCTCTGCGCTCATACAAGTCGGTCATCAGCTCATCGACGAAGCTCCGTTCGGTTTCGTCAAGAGCCGCCGCCACCGCGGCACGAGCATCGCCATAGACCCTCATCGCCTCACCAAGCTGACCGGCGCTCCGGTTCACGGCTCCCGCCGGGTTGTTCAATTCGTGCGCCAACCCAGCCGTCAGCGTCCCCAACTGGGCCATTCGTTCCGACTGCTGAAGGCTGCTCTGAGTATCCCGCCACCTGGCCAGCATCACCTCAAAGAACGCCCGGGAAGCCGAAGGGCTTGTATTCAGCAACTCGTCGAGTTGCTCCTTTGGTATAGCGAGCAGGTTGGATTTTGAACGGGCCCGAACCGACGCATTGCGAGGTGCCTCCTCCAGAAGAGCCATCTCACCGATCACGCCATCAGATTTGACGGCGAGGAGAACCTCACCGCCGGGCGTAGCTTTGACAACCTCGACAGCACCGCTCATCACGACGTAGGCACGATCTCCCGCGTCGCCCTCCTCGAAGAGGACTTGCCCAGCATCGAGGGCCACCTCCTCAACGTGTGGACACAGCATCTCGAGGTCCTCGTCGGGCAACTCGGAGAAGAGCGGAACCGTCTTGAGTCGTTCGAAAAAGCTCACGCCGTCTCGAGGTACTTGTGAATGAAGCTGACCCCGATGGCACCCTGGCCGACAGCGGAGGCGACCCGTCGGATCACGTTGGCGCGCACATCACCGGCGGCGAAGATCCCCGGCACACTGGTCTCGAGCAGGTATGGATCCCGCTCCAGCGGCCAAGATGAGTGATGAGCTCCGTCGACCATCAGGTCCGTCCCGGTCAGAATGAAACCCTTCTTGTCCAGTTCAACAACGCCGTCGACGAACCCGGAATGCGGAACGGCGCCGATGAAGATGAACAGCCCGGCGGCAGGGAATGTCTCCTCGGTCCCATCCGCCCGGTCCTGCAGGGTGACCTGCTCGAGGTGATTGTCCCCGGCCACTGCCGAAACCCGGCTGCCCAGGCTGACGTTGATATTCGGAGTGCCGGCAATCTGATCGATCAGGTATTGCGACATCTTCGCCTCCAGGTTGTCGCCCCGGACAACGAGCGTCACCGTCCCTGCGTATTTCGACAGCATCATTGCCGCCTGACCCGCTGAGTTGGCCCCGCCGATAACGAATACATCCTCACCGCGGTACGTAACGGCCTCCGAGACGGCTGCGCCGTACCAGATACCGGCGCCGATGAGCGACTCTGCCCCCGGGACCTCCAGTGTCCTTATCGTCATTCCGGAAGCGATCAGTAAGGCTCGACAACTGAGTTCGGTTCCATCGTTCAAGGTCACGATCTTGGTGGGTTCCTCGACACGAACCGACGTCGCCTCGACCGCCGTGAGAATCTCAGCCCCCAGCCTCTCTGCCTGTGCGGTGGCTCGCCTCGCTAGATCGCCTCCGCTGATCCCCTTCGGAAACCCGAGATAGTTCTCGATACGCGACGACTGCCCGGCCTGGCCTCCGGTGGCGTGCCGCTCGATCACCGCGGTCCGCAGACCCTCCGAAGCTCCGTACACGCCTGCTCCGAGGCCGGCAGGACCCGCTCCCACTACGACCAGGTCGTAATGGCGGGTCGACGGTTCGGTTCGCAGTCCGGCAGCAGCTGCAAGTTCCCGGCTGTCCGGATGCTCGAGACGTGTCCCGTCCGGGAAGACCACAAGGGGAAGCCGCGCTTGCGCGGCACCCGATTCGGCGATCAACTGTGCATCCTTATCGTTCTCAACGTCGAAAAACCGGTATGGCACCTGATTGCGTGACAAGAAGTCCTTGACGTCGTAGCTGTCCGGCGACCACCTGATCCCAATGACCCTTATACCGTCGTACGGCGCAGGTGTATCCGCCTGCCAGTCTTCGAGTAGATCGTCCAATACCGGATAGAGGTGCTCTTCCGGTGGATCCCAGGGTTTCATCAGGTAGTGGTCGAGGCCAACATCGTTGATAGCGGCGATCGCAGCCTCGGTATCGGCATAGGCAGTAAGAAGCACCTTCTTGGCATCAGGGAAGATCTCGAGGGCCTGAGCAAGAAACTCCGTGCCCGACATCTCCGGCATCCGTTGATCGACCACGAACCCGGCTACAACGTCGCCTCGCCCTTTCAACTCAATGAGAGTTGCCAGAGCTTCGTCGCC
>JBLYYS010000384.1:0-8770 GCA_048550235.1 Acidimicrobiia bacterium
CCGGACGGCGTTGGGTGTTGAGGCGGCCGCCGTTGTCGGGCCGGTTGCCGTCGGCTCACGACATGGGCAGGGAGTTCCGGATCATCACTGCGCTTGGTGCCAGTGGATACCGGGTACCTTCGACTATCGGCTTCAGCGATGACGAGACGATCACAGGTGCAGAGTTCTACGTAACCGACTACGTAGATGGCTTCACAGTTGAATTGGCTGAGGACGCCGAACGCTATCTCCCTTTTGAGGCACGCGCACCGGTGTCAATGCAACTGATGGACACGCTGGCAGAGTTGCATGAGTTTGATGTCCACGACGTCGGTCTGGGTGATCTCGGCCGTCATGACGGCTACATCGAGCGCCAACTTCGCCGCTGGCATCTCCAGTGGCAATCGGCCAAGACCCGCGAACTACCCAGCGCAGATGAAGCCCACGAGATCCTCGCCGCCACCGTTCCGGCCGCACAGAGAGTCTCGGTCGTCCATGGTGACTACCGGATCGATAATGTCAGGGTCGATGCCGAGGGCAATGTCCTGGCAGTGCTCGACTGGGAACTGTGCACGCTCGGCGATCCGCTGGCCGACCTAGGGACGGTGTTGTCGGCTTGGCAAGAGCCCGATGATCCACCTGCACCATTCCAGCCCTCCCCGAGTCGAGTGGCCGGCTTTCCCGGACGAGCCGCCCTGATAGACCGCTACGCCCAGAGTTCCGGCCTCGATGTCGAGCGCGTCGACTTTTACATCGCCTTCTCTACCTGGAAGCTGGCGATGATCATGGAAGGCGTCTACACGAGATATGCGGGAGGCGCCTACGGCGAAGTAGACCCGGCAACCGAACAACTATTCGCAACTCAGGCCGTCTCGCTCGCGGAAACGGCACTGGAGAAGCTGAAAGATTCGAGATAAGGAGCATCGGATGAAAGTCGTACCCGTCGAGCAACTGAGCGATTACGTCGGCAAGGAGATTGGTGAGTCCGATTGGTTCACGGTCGATCAAGATCGTATCAACGCATTCGCAGACGCCACCAACGACCACCAGTTCATTCATGTCGACCCCGAGGCGGCCAAAGCGACCCCTTGGGGAACGACGATCGCCCATGGGTTCCTGACGCTGTCGTTGGTTCCTTTCCTGACGGCCTCCGCCGGCATCATTCCGGAGGGCATGGTCATGGCGATCAACTATGGCTCTGACAAGGTCCGCTTTCTCGAGGCTGTCAAGGTTGGAAGCGATGTTCGGGCCAAGGTCAGGCTCGCCGACGTGACCCCGAAGGGCCCGGGCCGATTGCTCTTCAAAACAGAGGTGACGGTGGAGATCAAAGGTTCGGAAAAGCCCGCCTTGATCGCCGAAACCCTTTCGATGTTCATTGTCCAGTAACGGAGGAATCGAATAATGCTCAATTTCGACGGGAAGGTAGCCATCATCACCGGTGCCGGGCGTGGCCTCGGCCGCGCCCATGCGCTTGCTCTGGCCGAGCGAGGAGCGCGGGTGGTGGTCAATGATCTGGGTGGTTCTCTCGACGGCGTCGGCGCATCGAGTGAGGCAGCTCAGGAAGTCGTCGCTTTGATCGAGGAGAAGGGCGGGGAAGCACTCGCCAACGGCGCCAATGTCACCGATTTCGATCAGGTGCAGGCAATGGTCGATGAGACCAAGGACAAGTGGGGATCGGTCGACATCCTGGTGAACAACGCGGGAATCCTGCGCGACAAATCCTTTGCCAAGATGGAATTGGGAGACTTCCAGGCCGTGGTAGACGTGCATCTGATGGGCTCGGCCAACGCCACCAAGGCCGTGTGGCCACTGATGCGCGAGCAGAATTACGGGCGAATCGTCATGACGACCTCGTCTAGTGGTCTTTACGGCAACTTCGGCCAGACGAACTACGGCGCCGCCAAACTCGGCGTTGTCGGGATGATGAACACACTGACGCTCGAGGGTGCCAAGTACAACATCCGAGTCAACTGTCTAGCTCCGGCCGCTTCGACCCGGATGTTGGAAGGATTGATACCCGAGGCGGTGGCGCCGCTGCTGAATCCGGACGCGGTGGCGGCCGGTCTCGTGTTCCTGGTTTCTGAAGACGCTCCTACCAAGACGATCCTGTCGGCAGGTGGCGGTTCATTCGCCGTCGCCCGTATCTACGAAACGAACGGGGTCAGTCTGCTTCCCGACGATGTGACGCCGGAGGGTGTCGCCGAGCACTGGAACGAGATTGCGGACGTTGAAGGTCAGCAAGCCCTCGAGATGGGCGGCCTGCAGACGCAGAAGTTCCTTACTCAAGCCGCCACCCAGCTGGGCATTCCGCTCGGATAGGCGAACCGACAGATACCGAGGAGAGATTCATGAGAGAAGCCGTCATCGTCTCAACTGCCCGAACACCCATCGGTAGGGCCTACCGGGGGGCATTCAACAACACCGAGGCGCCGACTTTGGCCGCCCACAGTCTGCGTCATGCGGTCGATAGGGCCGGATTAGATCCGGCCGACATCGACGACGTCATCATGGGATGCGCTCAGCAGCAAGGTACGCAGGGGTACAACCTCGGCCGCACCTCGGCGCTGGCGGCCGGGTTCCCTTCATCGGTGCCCGGTATGACCATGGATCGCCAGTGTTCGTCCGGCATGATGGCGATTGCCACAGCTGCCAAGCAGATCATCGTCGACAATATGGACATCGTCGTTGCCGGCGGTGTCGAGTCGATCAGCCTGGTGCAGACCAATGACATGCGGATGGATCGTTTTGTCGATCCCAACGTCATCGCCAACTTCGAGCATGCATACATGCCAATGTTGCAGACCGCCGAGGTTGTGGCAGAGCGGTTCGGAATCGGGCGGGACGCTCAAGATGAGTACGGCTTCCAGAGTCAGCAGCGGATCGCGGCTGCTCAAGCAGCCGGCAAGTTCGACGATGAGATCGTCCCAATGACCGCTCAGAAGCTGGTCATGAACAAGGAAACCGGTGAGATCAGCAGCGAGGAAGTGACGTTGACGAAGGACGAGGGCAATCGTCCAGACACGACACTCGAAGGCCTGTCGGCGCTCAAGGTTGTCCTTCCGAACGGCACCGTCACTGCCGGCAATGCCAGCCAGCTATCTGACGGCTCGTCCGCGTGTGTGGTGATGGAAGCCTCAGAGGCGGAACGGCGGGGTCTCGAGCCTCTCGGCTACTACCGCGGGATGGCCGTCGCGGGCACGGAGCCGGAGATCATGGGTATCGGGCCGGTGTTCGCAGTGCCGAAGTTGCTGGAACGGTTCAACCTGACGATCGACGATATCGATCTGTGGGAGCTGAACGAGGCTTTCGCTGTACAGACGGTCTATTGCCGTGATGAACTCGGAATCGACAACGAGATCTACAACGTCAACGGCGGGTCGATTGCCATCGGTCACCCCTATGGCATGTCCGGATCGCGGATGGTTGCCCACTCGCTGATCGAAGGCAAGCGTCGTGGCGCCAAATACGTCGTCAACACCATGTGTGTCGGTGGCGGTATGGGTGCTGCCGGCTTGTTCGAGGTGGCCTGAGTCATGAGGGCAGTCGTTTGTTCGGAGCTTGGCCCGGCTGAGAGCTTGGAACTCGTCGAGATCCCGGATCCGGTGCCGGGTCCCGGCGAAGTAGTGCTCGATGTGCGCGCGGCTGCCCTCAACTTCCCGGACACCCTCGTTATCGAAGGCAAATACCAGATGCAGCCGGAACTGCCATTCATCCCGGGCGGTGAGGCTGCCGGCGTGATAGCGGCCGTTGGGGAGGGGGTATCGGGCTATTCGATCGGCGCACCGTTCATTTCGATGGGGCTCGTCGGTGCATTCGCCGAGAAGTGGAAGGTCCCTGCCCAAACGCTCATGCCCAAACCGGAGCAACTCAGCTTCGAGGAGGCTGCGGCCTTCGGACTCACATACGGCACGTCGTATTACGCCCTCAAGCAACGCGCCGCTCTGCAAGCGGGTGAGACCTTGTTGGTACTCGGTGCTGCCGGCGGTGTGGGCTCATCTGCAGTCGAGATAGGCAAGGCAATGGGAGCTCGGGTCATCGCCGCCGCGTCGACGGACGAGAAACTGGAGTTTGCCGCCGAGATGGGTGCAGACGAGGGCATCAACTACTCGACCGAAGACTTGCGAGCCCGTATCAAAGAGATAACCGGTGGAGCAGGCGTAGACGTCGTCTACGACCCGGTCGGCGGCGACTTGTCGGAGCCGGCCCTGAGATCGACCGCTTGGAACGGCCGGTTTCTCGTGATCGGGTTCGCGGCCGGGCCTATACCGCAGATACCGCTCAATCTGATGCTGCTGAAGGGTGTCTCTGCGATAGGTGTGTTCTGGGGCAGTTGGTCTACGAGAGATCCGATGGCTTCCATGCAGAATTTCGGCGAATTGTTCTCGATGGTCGCGGAGGGGAGGCTCCATCCCAGAGTCACAGATGTGTACCCGCTCGAAGACTTCGAATCTGCGTTCGGCGCCCTCACCGGCAGGCGAGCTCGTGGCAAGGTAGTACTTAGAGTCTGAGATCCAGCCACCCGCGACTAGCAATCAGCCACTAGGTAGGCTCGGGTCATGGCCGGTGAACCGACAATCCGTCCGCGCGTCCCCTGGTGGGTGGTAGCGCTGCTGGCGCTGTCGATCATTGCTCTGGCCGGGCTCATCGCTCTCGGCGCCCGCGAGGTTCCCGGGACGGGTACCTCCCGCGGTCTGGCAGCCGATCTCGGCTGGGATCCTCGTCTCGTGTTCACATGGCTGATTGCCACGCTGTTTGGACTGGCTGCGTATACCGCCCTGACCACCGAGCGGGGCCGGATGGAGCGGAGAGGCAGGGGACGAAGACGGTCGAGCCCCATCGCTGTGTTTCTGGTACTTGCCGTGCTGGCAATCGTGATGCTGCTGGCCGGGGGCAACGACACGGCAGGTGGTGAACGACTCGTCCCTTCACTGCCCGGTGAAGGGAGCCTGGCAGAGAGCCCACCGGCACAGGCAGCCGGTACACCCTGGGGGCTGGTGACGGTCGCCGTGGTAATGGCAGCGGCGCTGATCGTTTTCTTCGCCTTGGGACGCAGGGCGGCCTTCGAGCTCCATCCGCGCCTTGACGCTGCCGAGGTCGCTGCTTCGGTTGATGCCGCCATCGAAGAACTCGAACTGGGCGGTGACCCATCCCAAGTTGTCATCGCTGCCTACCGAAACATGGAGGCTGCTCTCGAACGTGGCGGCCTGCACCGGGCGGGATATGAGGCACCGCACGAGTATGTCGCCCGGGCACTCGGCCTCTTGAGCGTTGAGGAAGAGGCGATCAGACGGTTGACTCAGCTGTTTGAGGAAGCTCGATTCAGTACGCATACGATCGATGACGTGATGGCGGCCGAGGCGGTGGAGGCTCTGCGCAGCATCCGAATCGGGCTGACTACGTCATGAGGTATGTATTCACCGGAGTTGTAGTTGCCGTTGTCGCCGCTCTCGGCGTTCTGGTGTTCTCGGATGGCACCGCCGAGATCGCAGGTTACGAGCTGATCTTGTTAGGTCTGATCGTGTTGGCGTTGAGGAGTCGTGGCACGTCTCCTCAAGCGCCGATCGCCGACTTCCGCTACCGGCGTGCGCACGCCGAGCGGCTACCTCCCCGGCTTGTCGAGATTGAACGGCTGGCGAGGTTCTCCCAGACCAGCCATGTTGATTTCGACCACCGTCTACTACCGAGATTGAGGTTGGTGGCCGACGATCGACTGCTGGCGGTGTACGGCCTCACAATGGATGAGTCTCCGGAACGAGCTGCGGAGATTCTCGGCGACCCCGCCTGGTCGATTCTCCGTCCGGATCGGCGGCTCGTCGCGGACGTCGGGATTCCCGGCCCTTCTGCAGCCGGGCTCGAGTCGGTTGTTTCCGCCATCGAAAGCATCGAGCAGTCCGAAAACGCCGCCCAGAAAGGCCCTCAATCATGAATGTGACCGAACAAGCTCACCGCGTGATAGACGAGGTCGAGAAGGCGGTCATCGGCAAGCGCCCGGTGCTCGAGATGATCTTGATGGCGATGCTGTCCGATGGCCATGTCCTCATCGAAGACCTCCCGGGTCTGGCCAAGACCCTGATGGCGCGCTCGTTTGCGAAGGTCACAGGACTTGATTTTGCCAGACTTCAGTTCACGCCGGATCTGATGCCGATGGATATCACTGGTTCGACTGTGTTGGATCCCAGCAGAGCAGAATTCGAGTTTCGGCGGGGGCCCGTCTTCTCCAACCTTCTGCTTGCCGACGAAGTGAACAGGGCGCCGGCCAAGACGCAGGCGGCATTGCTCGAGGCAATGCAGGAACGCCAGGTCACGGTTGACGGTATCTCCCACGACATCGAGCGACCGTTTCTGGTGATCGCCACGCAGAACCCGATCGAGTTCGAGGGAACCTATCCGCTGCCCGAAGCACAGCTCGATCGCTTCATCATGCGAATCGACATCGGCTATCCAGAGATCGCTGATGAGCAAGCCATCCTGACCGAGCGGTTGGAGCGGAAATCGGACGAAGTGGAGCTGCGCCGGGTCATCTCTCCCGCCGAACTTCGAGCTATGCAAGAGGCGGCGGAGGAGGTCCACGTCGACCCGAGCATCGTCGAGTACATAGTCGCCCTGGTTGCAGCCACCCGTGAACGGCATCGAGTCCAGGTGGGTTCGAGTCCGCGTGGCTCACTGGCCGTACTCAAACTTGCCCGTGCCAGGGCCGTCTTGAACGGTAGGGATTTCGTGACGCCAGACGACGTGAAGGGTGTTGCAGGTCCGGCACTGGCTCACCGGCTGATCCTCAAACCAGAGATGTGGGTTCAGGATGTCACGGACTCAGATGTGGTGCGCGAATGCCTCGAGGCGGTTCCGGTACCGCCGACCATCCCGGACCCGCAGTGACGAGCAGCCGAACGGCCAGACAGCGCCTCTTTCTCATTGTCGGCTCGCTGGCAGTCACTGCGGCGCTCGGGATCGGGCGGCCGGAACTGGTGGCGATCGGGGCGCCACTCCTGTTGCTGGTCGGTGTTGCTCAGATCATCGATGTTTCACCCTCTCTCGAGGCCCGTGGCCGGTTGGATCGGCAAAGAGCTCTCGAAGGTGAGTATGTGTTGTTGGAGATTGGACTCAACGCCACCCAGCCGATTCACAATGCCGAGGTAGCAGTGGGAGTGCCGAGCGGCATTGAACTCGATGAGGCTCGGATCGACGGTGAGGTAGTGAAGGTTGACAACGGAATCGTATTGACGACGATCCCTGCCGGTGAGTCGGCGTTGGTGATATCGATGCGCTGCGACCATTGGGGAACCTACCTGCTGAACGAAGTAGCGATACGCCAGCGGTCGGTGACGGGGTTGCACGCCTACGCTCTCCGCCTCGATCAACCATTCCCCGTGAAGGTCTTTCCTCACTCAGCCGAACTTCGGCGGCTGTTGGAACCCATAGAGACTCGCCTCGGGTTTGGAGATCTGGTGAGTCGAAGCCGAGGGGCCGGATTCGAGTACGCCGATCTTCGCCCATATGTACCCGGTGATGATCCGCGCATCATCAACTGGCGGGTGACGGCGAGGGCCGCCGATACCTGGGTGACCGAGCGGCATCCTGAACGGAATGCCGACGTCGTGTTCATGCTCGACACGTTCGCGGAGGCGAGGCGCGGAGTCGATCAGACCTTCGATATGGCGGTGAGGGCGGTTGCGTCCTTGGTTGAGGCGCACGGACGGCGCCTCGACCGTGTTGGGTTACTCACCTTCGGAGAGCCGGTCCGCTGGCTGCAACCGGGGATGGGCGACCGTCACCGGTACCGAGTTCTCGACCTGCTCATGGAGAGTCATCTCGTCGGGCAGCAGTATTGGCGAGGACTCGATGTGATACCTGCCCGCTCTCTTCCTACCTCTTCACTGGTGATAGCGCTCAGTCCGTTGCTCGATGAACGGACGGTGCATGCGCTCGCAGATATCCGCGCCCGTGGATATGACCTGGCGATAGTCGAGTTGGAACCGACCGACTACCTTCCGCAACCGCGTGATGAGAGTGAGCGGATTGCGCGCCGGATTTGGACACTCGAGCGGGAGCACATCCGTAGTCGGTTTGAGCAGCAGGGGGTCGCCGTCGCCTCATGGAAGGCTGAAGATCCGTTCCCCGTCGCGATTCTCCGGGCAGATCTCTTCAGGAGGAGGCTGTTACGAGCCCGCGTGTGAACTCCATCTTTGTCACTGCCGTCGTGGCCGTCGGTGTAGCAGCGATTCCGCTGTTTGGCGGTCGGCCTGTTGTCCTGTGGTTGGGCGGACTCGGAGCCGTGCTTGTCGTGGCGTCCGTTTTGACCGGCAAGGTCCGGCTATTGACGCTCGGCGCTATTGCGTATCTGGGGGAAGCGATGGTTTCAATGGATTCGAGTTCAGATTGGCTCTGGTGGGTTGTTGGGTTCGCCGCCGCCCTCCTGGTCCTGCTCGACGTCGGGGTAGGAACTATCGAACGTCGAGCCAAGCAACCCGGAGCGCACGGACCTCACCTACTACGGGAGTTGGCCCTGGGGACTACAGGGTTGGGGGTAGGTGCTTTGGTGCTTCTGCTCGCTCAACTCCCTCTCGATGGTGGGGTGCTGATGCAGGCCGCAGGAATCGGCGCAGTGACCGCATTGCTCTTGGGTTTGGCGCACCTGACCCAGCAGGAGTCGAGGTAGCGACCCAGGCAGTAGGTAGGCGGTTATAGGTACTGGGTAGTAGGAATGCGATCACTTGCTACCACTACCTACTACCTACTACCTACTACCTACTACCTACTACCTACTACCTACTACCTACTACCTACTACCTAC
>JBLYYS010000385.1:0-3509 GCA_048550235.1 Acidimicrobiia bacterium
CGAGGCCGGCGTCCGTCAACGCCTGCGAAGTCGCCGCGACAAAGAACTGGGTGTAGCGATCGAGGCGGCGCGCTTCCTTCTTCTCGAGATACTCGAGTGGATCGAAATCGTCGATCTCAGCGGCAATCTTGGTCGCGGTACCCGTGGCGTCGAAAGCGGAGATCGGCCCCACTCCAGAAACCCCTCGACGGGCAGCCGCCCACGAGTCGTCAACGTTGTTACCAAGAGGGTTGACCGTCCCCAAGCCGGTGACTACGACGCGGCGGGCGTGTCGTGTCATGATTGGACTCAGCCACCCAGCTTGGCAGCGACGAGCTCGATGGCCTCACCGACCGTCGTCAGGTTCTCAGCCTCTTCATCCGGGATCGTCACATCGAATTCATCCTCGAGCGCCATCAGTAACTCAACAACACCGAGCGAATCGACTTCCAGGTCTTCTTCGAACCGAGCTGAGGGATTGATCTTCTCAGCGTCCAGGCCCAATTCGCTGACAAGCAACTCGTTGAACTTCGATTCAATTTCCGTGCGTTCCATCTTCTCTCCTTAGATTGTGAGTCCACCGTCGACGACGATGACCTGTCCCGTTACGAACCCTGCTTCGTCCCCAGCGAGATAGCCGACCGCACCGGCAATATCGTCGGGCCGGCCGAGCCTACCGATCGCGGTAGCCCCGATGGCGGCTTCCAGCGCAGATTCTCCAAGGGCGGCAGTCATGTCCGACTCGATGAACCCGGGGGCAACCACGTTGGCGGTAATGCCGCGACTACCGACTTCTTTGGCAATCGATTTGGTGAACCCAACGATCGCCGCCTTACTTGCGGCGTAGTTGGCCTGACCCGGATTACCAGCCAGACCGGACACCGAACCGATCGAAATGATCCGACCCCACCGGTTCTTGAGCATCCCGCGCAACACGGCCTTGGTGCATAGGTACACGGACTTGAGGTTGACCTCCATGACCCGATCCCAATCGTCGGAGCCCATCCGCGCCAGGAGCCCATCACGAGTGACACCTGCGTTGTTGACCAGGATCTCTACCGGTCCGAACTCCTCTCCGACCTGCCCCATCAGGTTTGCCACCGCGTCGGCATCGGAGACGTCGGCGGCCACAGCAACCGCCTCTCCGCCGGCAGACCGGATTTCCTCCACGACCGATGCGGCTGCCTCCGGGCTACTCGAGAAGTTGACTACTACTCGGTGTCCATCGGCAGCCAACCGCACCGCAACTGCCCTACCGATCCCCCTGGATCCTCCCGTAACGAGTGCGACTCTGCTCACCGTTCCTCCAAACCGAAGAAGTCGAAGTTCGGCTGGAGAAGCTCCAACGTGGTTCGGTCGCTCGGCGGGAAATCGACATCGCTGGTCCCCAGCGGCTCAATCCGCTCTCCCCAGCGCAGGACCGCCGCAGCCCAGCTGAGGCCTCCTCCGAACGCCGCGAACACAATGTTGGCCCCCGGTCGGATCCGACCCTGCTCCAAAGCCTCAGTCAGAGCAATCGGAATGGTGGCGGCCGAAGTGTTCCCATAGGCGTGGATGTTCATGAATACCTGGTCGGACGAGAGCTTGATCCTGCGAGCGGTGGCATCGATTATCCGCTGATTTGCCTGATGAGGTATGAGGATATCGACCTCGGTGAAGTCGAGTCCCGCCTCTTCGACGACGCGCACCGACGAGTCGCCCATCATCGTGACGGCACGGCGGAACACCTCCTGGCCATCCATTTGCACTCCGACTTCTGAAGGCAGATCGGCCGCCCTGTCGCCCACCGTTCCAAAGCCGGGGACGCATAGAAACTCGGCGGAGTCGCCGTCCATCCCGAGCTCAGATGACAGAAGACCTTCATCACCGTCAGTTGGTTCGAGAACGACTGCACCTGCCCCATCTCCGAACAGCACCGAAGTCGATCGATCGGTGAAGTCCATGTAGTAGTGGAGTTTCTCTGCTCCGATGACAAGTACCCGACTGTTCGTTCCGCCTCGAATCATGTTGGCACCGAACACGAGTGAGTAGATGAATCCGGAACAGGCCGCATTCAGATCGACCGCCGCCGCGTTGGTCGCTCCAAGCTTCGCTTGTACGTACGCCGCCGCGCTCGGGATGAGCGTATCGGGCGAGCACGTGGCGACAATGATGAGGTCGATATCCGATGGTTCGAGACCTGCCGCTGCGATCGCCCGGAACCCGGCGATCGTTGCCATGTCGGAGGTTTCCACATGTGAGATCCGGCGTTCCTTGATTCCCGATCGGGATGTAATCCACTCATCGGAAGTATCCATGATCTTCTCGAGATCAGAGTTTGCGAGAACGGAAGGCGGCAACGCCTTACCCCATCCGCTGATTGTGGCGTTGGTCATGAGCCTTCCTCCTGATCCCCCTCGAGCGATCTGATTGCCTCGTCGATTCCGGCGAGGTCGTTGACTATGAGAACTCGAGCATCTGCCACGGTGCGGCGTGCCATGCCCGCGGTAACGTCTCCTGGGCCGACGTGCGCGAAAGTCTGGATCCCCGTTTCGGCCATCCCTTCGAGGCTTTCTGAGAACCGTACAGGAGCCACAACTTGACGGGCGAGTAGCTCGGCGACTTCCCCACGCTCCGCCGGCGCCGCACTCACATTCGACCAGACGGAAAAGGCAGGATTCCTCGGTGAAATGGAGGCGAGTTCTGTGGCCAGCACCGCTTGTGCCGATGCCATGAACGGAGAGTGGAAAGCGCCCGCTACCTTGAGCGGGACCACCCTGCGCACGCCGAGTGACCTCCCCTTCTCCTGCAACCACTCGATGTCGGCGACGCCTCCGGCGACCACCACTTGTCCGGGCGCGTTGAGGTTCGCCACCCAGAGCTTCCCCCCGGCGAAATTCCGATCCGTGCAGATCTCCTCCGCCAGGTCCGCGGATGCTCCTATCAACGCAGCCATCGAGGAGGGCGCGGCGTTGGCGGCACCCGCCATGGCCTTTCCTCGCACGGCGACGGTCCTCAGCGCTGTTGGGAAGTCAAACACGCCGGCGGCGGTCAGCGCCGTGTACTCACCCAGCGAATGGCCGGCTGCGGCGGAGGGCCGGTCGGACAAACGTGCGGATAACTCATCCCACAACGCGTAGGCAACGGCGAAGAGCGCCGGCTGAGCGTGCTCGGTCCTGGTCAGGTCGTCCTCGGGACCATTGAGACAGATGTCGCGCAGACTCCAGCCCAGCACTTCATCTGCTTGGTCGATGAGTAGATCAGGTCGGGCGTCGAAGAGATCGGCCCCCATACCCACGAATTGGCTTCCCTGACCGGGAAAGAGAACGGCGTAAGACATTGGGACGTTCGACTGTAGGCGCCTGCCGAAGGTTACGTAGGGAAATGCCTTTCAGTTCAGAACCGCCGGCTTCCAGCCACCGGTCCAATCTTCGCGGCCGTGTCGCAGCGAATCCTCAGATGTCGGACAGAACCTCCAGAACGCGGTCGACATCGTTCGCGTCTACGTCGCGGTGGGTTACGAACCGCAGTGTGTCCTTTGAGATTGAACC
>JBLYYS010000386.1:0-12155 GCA_048550235.1 Acidimicrobiia bacterium
ATGCCGGACAAGAGTCCGAGGATGCCGGACAAGAGTCCGAGGATGCCGGACAAGAGTCCGAGGATGCCGGACAAGAGTCCGAGGATGAAGTCCAGTTGCTCGATGAACCTCAGTTCCTCGAGGACCATGAGCCCGAAGCTGCGGTCGAGGAACCTGAATCATTCGCCGATCTCGGAAACGTAGCCGAGGACGCTCCGATCTCCACCGAGTTCGAGGTCGAAGACGTCGTACCGAGTGTCGAGACAACGATGGAATCCCTTGAAGCTGAAGGCCCCGAAGTGCCCGAGAGCGCGATTGAGCCCGTCACCGTTGTCGACACCGAACCCGCACCCGAGATTCCTGAAGTCGGCTTGCCACCTATGGCCGAGCCGGATTCGGCCGGTGTCGACACGGACGCAGCCGTAGAGGAGGAGCTGGTCGCGTCGGAGCCGGACCCAGAGTCGGCTGCCGGAGACACCGCCCCGATCGAGTGGGGTTCCCGTTGGCAGGAGTCCGCCCAGGGATGGGTCGAGGATGATCAGGGTCGCAGCACCTGGAGGCCGATCATCACCACGAGCCCGCTCCTGTCTGAGTGGCAGATCGACACCTACCTCGGAGTCGTTGCCGCAGATATGATCCTCGGTTCAGGACCAATACAGACTGAGATGGCGGCAGGCCGGACGGCGGCCATGCGGGCGCTGGTCGACGAAGCCATGGCGCGCGGAGCTCATGCGATCGTGGGTGTCACAACCACCATGGCCCCGATTGGGGCGAACACGGTACTGACGGCGACCGGTACCGCCGTGACTCTGAAGGCTCAGGACTGAACCGGGCGCCTAGCCGAGAATCGACTTCCACAAGATCAGGAGCCCGATCGCAAAGATCGGGATCCCGACCACCGCGCCAATAACGGTCAGGCTCACGAGAATCCCGGCGGCCATGAGAGCCAGGGCCACTGCAGCGGCCGTGAATCTGAGAGCAACACCGACAATCCCTCCTACTAATCGAAACGGCCAGGAAATCATGCGCGATCCAATCGGATGTCACCCGACACCGACCTGAATCGGACGGAAACCGACCGGCCGCTTGGTGACTCGGAAGCATCCTGCCTGCCCTGAGGGAGATGAACGCTCCCGGTCATGGTCTGCAGGTCGACCTCCACACGCCGCCCCGCCGCGATTCCGGCAGATACATCTCCAGAAACCGTCTTGCAGTCCAACTCACTCCCGAGCATCCGGCCGATGGTGATATCGCCGGAGGCGGTCTTGACACGGACGTCGCCCGAGGCGTCGCCGATCTCGACGTCGCCGGAGGCAGTGGAAATGGTCGCGTGGCGGCCGACGGTCCGGATGTCGACATCCCCCGAGGCCGCGGTCACCTGCACGCGTCCACCTACTTCGTCGACATCGACTTCGCCGGAAGCCGTCTTCAGCGTGAAATCACGTTCGATCTTGCGGGCCGAAACATCTCCCGACGCAGCCGACACTCGCAGGTCACCCACCGTGCCCAGGATGTTGAGGTCTGCTGAAGCAACCGACACATCCACCTCGGCGTCGGCCGGCAAGCGAAGATTCACACGATGCGATCCACTGAAGAGACTGCGATCGGACGGTTGCCGGATCGAAATGCCGTCTCCGAACTGCTCGATGGTGAATCCCTCGGCATGCTTGCCGTCGATTCGCACCTCAACCTGACGGTCGCTCGATTGCTCGATCGTTATTCGGCCGGAGCCACTTCGAACCTCGATACGAGGTTTGGAACCAACCTCAAAGAGCTCATGACGCTCGCTCATAGCTCGAAACTCCCCGTCACTCGTCCGCCCCGGTCGCTGCGCTTGCGGGCCTTGGACGAAAGCGCCTTGACTACCCATGTATTCACAGAATCGCCAGATTGCCCGGCGTTCTCTTCAACGAGGTCTTTCAATAACTCCGGCAGACGAAGGGTGAGTCGGGCCTCGTAGTCGCCTGGAGTCACATCACTGCCTTCGGCCTCCGCAGAGCGCACTCGCAGCACCGGCTCACCGTCGGCGAGTACAACTTCGATCTCGTGTTCCGGGAGTTGGGCATCGACCTCAACGGCGGCTTGCTGCGCGAGATCGAAGGCGACCTGCTTCATTGCCGGCTCTATCGCTCCGAGCACTGCACGCGCCGCGGCCTCGACCGAAGGATCTCCTCCGCCGATCATGACCTGCTGCGACACCGCTTGTTCCAGAGCTGCGATGGCTGCTGTTGTATTCATCGATTCCCCTTTTCACGGTGTTCCCACCGACGCAAAGTTGGGCGGAAACTGCGAACCAACTGCTCCCGGCGAATGCGATGGTATTCCAATCCTGTGGTTGGCGAGGTCAACATTCCGATCTCCTTCTCTCTTCGTGACAGCATCATGATGTCATAGTGCTGTCAGATTGTCAAGGAGTTTGTTCTGTTGCCTGCCGACGCCTAGATCAACCTACGATCTTGAGCCCAACGACTCAGCTCATGACGGTTCGACAGCTGCAGTTTTCGGAGAACGCTCGACACATGACTCTCGACGGTTTTGATCGATATGAACAGTTGCTCACCGATCTCCCGATAGGTATACCCGCGGGCTATGTGCTGAAGAACCTCGCGCTCACGGGTGGTCAACTGGTCGAGGTCCGGATCGAGGTCTGCGACAGGAATCGAACTGAATGCATCCAGTACGAACCCTGCCAGCATCGGGGAAAACACCGCGTCGCCTGCAGCCACGCGCCTGATCGCTTCGGACAACTCCAGTGAAGAGATTGTTTTGGTGACGTAGCCTCTCGCTCCGGCCCGGACTACGGCAACAACATCCTCGGCCGCGTCGGAAGCAGAAAGGGCGAGAAAGGCGATCTCGGGATGCTTGCCCGAAATCGCTTCAATCACTGCTTTGCCGCCACCCGATGGCATGTGGACGTCGAGCAGCACCACATCCGGTAGACGTTCGGCGATCATCTCAATGGCGGCGCCCACATCGGACGCTTCGCCGATGACCTCAACGTCATCGTCGACCTCAGCCTTCACCCCTGCGCGAAACAGATCGTGATCGTCGACGATGAAAACCCTCACAGTCATGTTCTCACCTCTCGTTCGAGGATCACCTCGGTGCCATCACCCGGAGCAGAGCGGATTCTGGCGGATCCACCGTGCCGTTCCATGCGAGCTTGGATCGACTCAACGATGCCCCGACGATCGGACGGTACCGAACCCACCTCGAAGCCCCCTCCCCTGTCACGAACGTAAAGACCTACTGAATCACTGCCGACCTCTGCATAGATGGAAAACTCGTCGACACCCGCATGACGGGCAGCGTTGATGCTCGCCTCTCGCCCGGCTTTGACCATGGCATCGAGACCATCATCGAGGGGAGCGTCACCGACGACAACGGTTTGCACCCGAACCGGATACATCTCTTCGATGCCGGCCGCCATCGAACGCACCGCGGCGGCAAAACTCTCCTCAGGTGTTGCGCCGTCACCGAACAACCAATCGCGCAGTTCTCTTTCCTGCCGTCTGGCCAGGGAGGCCGTCTCCTCCGGTTTCTCGGTTCGCTGGATGAGGGCCAATGTCTGAAGCACGGAATCGTGAAGATGCGCCGCCATCTCCGCCCGTTCCTCGACTCTGGCTCGGGATGCCCGCTCGGCGGCAAGAGCCTGTTCCGCTTGACGCCTCAGGCGGTCACTTCGCCGAATCACGCCGACGGCCCAGCCCGCCAGGAGTCCGCCGAAGAGGTAGATGAGAACGGCGGCCGAGTCCGTGGTCGGGTCAGACCCCTCGGTGGCGATCTGCCTCAAGAAGGTGGCAGTTGAGAGGGCGGCGGCGGTAGCCAGACCTCCCGTAATCGCGAAGGTGAAAACACCAATGAACACGGTCGACATGGGATAGCCGCCGTAGAAGGTAGACGAGGTGCCGGCCACGTCGCTGCTGTACAGCGTCCATATCGTTACGGCCACATCGAGCGACAACCACCACCAAGTGCGCAACAGCGCCGCATTCCGGCTGTACGCCCATGCCGTGAGGAGGGCGAAGCCGCCGACTCCCAGAATCGTCGACAGAACAACCACAGGGCGGTCCGGGCTGGTGGAGCCTGCCAGGGTGATCACACCCAGAATCGCCAGCCAGACCGCGCCCACGATCCGATAGCCGATGATGACGCGCCCGAGCGCCCTCTCGATGGCTGCCGGCGGTTCCGTCGTTGTCATGGGGCGGAGGCTACCCGTCCCGGTTCGCCACCCTCGCGGCAACGGAGACGACTAGCGTTCTGGTAGATGTCGGCTGCTGCAATCATCTTCGCCGTTGTAGGAGGAGCGATCCATCTGGTGATGGGCTTCTTCGTCGCCTTCAGCGGCTTGCTGGCGCCACCGTGGGCCGTAGTCATCCTGGTCACCGCTTGGCTGGGGTTGACCGTTTGGTGGATCCGCTCCTGGCGGCATGGGCCGCACATCACGATGGGTCTGCCGCTCTTGATGCTGATCTTCTGGTTCGCCTTCCTGACCTTCGGCGACCTCGTACTGGGCTGGACCGCCTAGCCCCACCTCGTTCGAGTTTCTGGGCAGTATCGCGCTGCATGACCCTCATGCTGACCAGACAAGTCAGTGAGAGAAGACCCGACGATACGTGGCGCCGAACTCCAGGTAGTGGTCGACGCCTTCGTCCGCTCGACGGATCTCTGCCTCGGTCAGTTCTCGCAGGGGTCTTGCAGGAACTCCTACTGCCAAGGTCCACGGTGGGATCTCTTTGCCTTCAGGAATGAGTCCGCCGGCCGCCAACCAAGACCCCTGTCCCATGACCCCTCCATTGAGGACCCGGGCACCGACTCCAACGAGACATCGATCGCCGACGGTCGCTCCGTGCACGACGGCTTGATGACCGATCGTGACCCGGTTCCCAATCCGTACCGGGAAGCCCTCATCGACGTGCACAACGACGTGGTCCTGAAGGTTCGACTCCTCGCCGATTTCGATCGGCGCCAACTCGGCACGCGCTACGACTCCGAACATGAGAACAGCCCTTGCACCGATGATCACATTGCCATGTACCTGCGCGTCGGGCGCCACAAAAGCAGTAACGTCGACAACCGGCTCCGGTAGCTCGATCCCTTCCACCGGCATCTCCCTTCAATGGGTTTCTGGGCAGTATCGCGTACTGTTGGTGATGCGGAATACTGGCCCAACACCTGGTGCTAGGCGTGCTCGACCAGTTCATACAAGGTTGTGCGCTGGAGCGGCGTGCGACCAACAGCAGCAACTGCCTGTTCCAGTTCTTGCGCCGTCATCTCTTCGCCATGGGAGGCGCCGGCGGAGCGGGTGATTATCTCCCCCATCAAGGTCCCACCCACGTCATTGGCACCGGCTTGTAGCAACCGCCCTACCCCACCCAGGCCGAGCTTCACCCAGGAGGCCTGGATGTTGGGGATCAGTCCATCGAACGCAATCCGCGCCACCGAATGAATCAGGACGACCTCGTCCCAGGTCGGTCCGGGACGGGAGCGACCGCGCAACCAGATCGGTGATCCCATATGAACGAACGGCAGCGGAACGAACTCCGTGAAGCCACCGGTGCGCCGCTGAATCTGCCGAATGACCTCATAGTGATTGGCCCACGACCTTGGCCCATCGATATGTCCGAACATCACAGTGGCCGTTGCCCGCAGACCGATCTCGTGGGCGGTGATCATCACCTCAGCCCATTCGGCGGTGGTGATCTTGTCGGGACACAGATGCATCCTCACCCGGTCGTCGAGGATCTCCGCCGCGGTCCCCGGCAAGGTCCCCAACCCCGCGTCCCGTAGTCGGGTCAGGTACTCCCGGAGGTCAACTCCCAGTGTCTCGGCCCCTTGCCAGACCTCCAGCGGAGTGAAACCGTGAATATGCATTTCCGGCAGTCTTTCCTTGATTGCCTCAACGACCTGCAGGTAGAAGTCACCGGTGTAGTCGGGGTGAATGCCGCCCTGAAGCGTTACCTCCGTTGCTCCCCGTTCAGCAGCGATCTCAGAGAGATGGACGATCTGGTCGACGTCCATCAGATACGGCTCACCTCTCAGGTTGAGGCTGCGAGGACCCTTTGAGAAAGCGCAGAACCCACAGCGGAAATAGCACAGGTTCGTGTAGTTGATGTTGCGATTGACGACGTAGGTGACATCATCACCAACCGTTCTGCGCCGTAGTTCATCCGCCACCCCGGCTATCGCGTCGACTTGGTCTCCGCGCGCCTCGAACAGCGACTCAATCTCACCGCGGCTCGGCGCCGCTCCGCCGAGAGAGCGTTCCAGGATCGGCGCCAGGTTGCCGGCAACCTCGAGACCTGCAGGTGCCGCCGAGTCGATCCACATCACATCGGGCCATTGGGCTGAGAACCGCCGCTCCGGCACCGGCACATCTTCATCCTTGCCGGGCGCCCAGGAGTACCGCGGACGAACGGCGCCGCTCCCATCAATCTGATTCAGCCATGTGGTCAGAAGGTCGTCGGGGAGCTCACGGCGGACTAGGTCGAGGTCTAGACCGAGAGGGAAAACCGGTCGCTCAACAATCTCGCCGAGAGCGTCGCGCAACTCGCCGATCTGCTCGGCTCCCCAGTCTCTCAACAAGAGGTCGGTTGCACCCTCCGCCACCGCCCGCGCGGCTTCATCGACGTCGTCGACAAAGACGGAAACGGCCGTGCCGATACTCGGCAGGCCGGCCAGCGAAACAGCCTCACGCACCGTCGAGCGGCCGGTCCTCAGGAAGGCGGCATTGCTTCTCGAGATTCCATCGAGCACCAGCGAACGAGCCCCGTCATGAAGAACCGTGATCCGCCAACCGGCCACGCCCAGGTCCGCCAGCCGCAGCGCGTCTGCAGGACCCACAACCCAGGCGGCTGGAGTCCCGTCGGTCCCGGAGGTTTCCACCGGCAGTACGCCGCCCTCAATCGCAGCTGTGCGATCCTCGTCGCGTATTCCTGCCATCTCCAGCGTGGTTGTTCCTTCACGGAGACGAGTTGTGGCGGCCAGCTCGGAGATCGCTTCGGCCGGTCGGAGCCTGCAGAAAGTGATCAAGAGCCGACTCCCTCCGAAACAGTGGCGTAGCCTTCTTCGTCCGACGCATCGAGAACCCGAGGCAGTAGTCCGGCGTCTATCCAGTTTCCTTGGATGAACTCAGGGTATACCGGCAGGCGGGGACGAAGTTCGAAACCGGCGGCGACGGTTCGCTCCTCCAACTCCACCAGATGTGGCCAGGGTTGCTCAGGATTGACCCAGTCGATCGTCAACGGCGACACTCCGCCCCAATCGTTGATGCCGGCCTCCAGGTAGGTCTCATAACTCTCGGTGAGGTTTGGTGGCACTTGAACATTCATTTCAGCACCAAACAACCACCTCGTCACTGCCACTACCCGGGCGAAGAATGCTGGAACCGGCTCGGGGCTGCGCCGCATGCGCGTATCCGCTTTAGCTCGGAAGTTCTGGACGATTATCTCCTGCAGATGACCGAGTCTCCGATGAAGTTGCTCGAGGGCTATCAGAGAATCAACGATCTCTTCGTTTGTCTCCCCGATCCCAACAAGGATCCCCGAAGTGAAAGGAACTCCGACTCTTCCGGCAGCCTCCAATGTCTCCATTCGTAATCCCGGATCCTTGTCCGGGCAGTCGAAATGCGGCATCCCGGGTTCCATCAGCCGCTCCGAGATGTTCTCGAGCATCAGGCCCATCGACGTATTCGATCGGCGCAGCATACGGAGGTCGGATTCAGACATGAGCCCCGGATTGGCGTGCGGGAACAGCGACGTCTCCGCATTCACTAACTCAGTCATCGCCCGGACGTACTCGAGGGTCGAAGCGAAACCGACTGAGTCGAGAAAGGCACGGGCCTGTTGCCATCGATCCTCGGGACGGTCACCCAGGGTGAACAGGGCTTCCGTGCAGCCGTACTGCTCGCCCGCTCTCGCCACGGCTAACACCTCATCTGGTGAGAGGTACTCTCCTCCTCCGCCGGGTGGTTTCACGAAAGTGCAATACGTACATCGGTCCCGGCACATCGTTGTGAGGGGAATAAACACCTTGCGGCTGTATGTGACGGTACGTCCGTGTCCTTCGTCGCGGAGCCGGGTCGCTTCGGCAAACAAGCGGGCAGCGTCGATTGATCCTTCGAGATACCCGATGGCCAGATCACGATCAAACGGGGGGTGCGCCATGGGCCGCAACGCTAGTGCCTAGGCCAGGCAATCGGATCCGTCGTCTCAGATCGATTACTCCGGCGGCTACCCTGATCACCCATGCGAACGCGTATCCTGGCCTTGGTTTCGGCGCTAGCCGTCGCCGCCTGTGGTGGTGCGGTGGTGACATCATCAACGCCTACCGCGACAACATCGCCGACCACCTCTCAGCCCGTCGTCCAGGAAGAGGCATCATGTCTGGACGGTGCAGGCGGTTTCTTCGGCGATGGGCCGCTCGGGTCACAGGCTGAAGATTCAGTTGACGCAGCCACCGTCACGGGCCTGACATTGACCGAACACGATGAGTGCGAGCGATTGATCGTCGACCTCGCCGCCGCCTCGGGAGCTCCCGCGACCTCGCTCGGAACAACCCGGGCTGAACTACTCAGACGATTTGGTGTAGTGCGCATTCATCTGGACGAGGCCGTAGCTGCGACGACCCTCACGGACATCGTCTTCGATGGACGATTCACCGACCGGGTCTACGTCGTTCGGGATTCAGACGGATCCCTTTTCATCGACGTGCATCTGGCGGAGGCGTCCGTTGCCCGGTTCTCCCAGCTGTCCAATCCGGTCCGATTGGCAATCGACATCGCGCCCGGTGGGGCCCAAATTCAGAGCCCCGAGGTCTCTGATTTCGTAGTGGTGATGCCGATTCAGTTGGGTCCCGACACGACTATTGAGGGTTACGGTCGTACATTCGAGGCAAATGTGATCGTTCGTGCTCGCCAGGGCGGGGAGATTGTTGCGGAGGATTTCACGACCTCTGCTGATTACCTGGAGACCTGGGGCTCTTTCGAAATGCCGATGCCGTCGGGCATCACGGGAGGTTTCGAGCTGTTCATCGGCGAGGATTCCGCCCGCGACGGGGAAGAGCAGGGCGTCCGTATGACCATCAGCCTCGACTCGTAGTCGTCGGGGCCCGCCTCAGATGAGTCCGGCGGTCGGGGCGATTCGAATGATCCCATCACCAATCCGGATTTCCGGCACCAGTTCATCTACAAACGGAATCTCGAACTCTGTCTCATTCGATCGTCGAATCACCAGGCGATCCTGCGCCTTACCCTGGACAACATCCACCACCACGCCCACTACGCCGGAGTGATCTTCGACCTGTAGGCCGATCAGATCGTCCGGCCAATACTCCCCTGGCTCCAAGTCGCGCGGTGCAGCTCCAGGTACTACCAACTCGACTCCGCGCAACGCTTCTGCGTCGTTACGCGTCGAAATGTCCTCGAACGCTACGAGCAGGGTGTTCTTGTGACGGCGCGAATGGGCGACCACGAATTCACGCTCACCGGCATGCAGCCGGCTTCCACGGTCAAAATGATGCAGCTCGTCGACGAGCACACGCACCGAGACTTCGCCGCGGATCCCGTGAGCCCGGCCGATACGGCCAACCGTCAGATCAGTCGACGAATTCAACGCCGGCGCGCAAACCTTCTTCGTCGGCCGCGGCCTGAGCGAGGGTACGAATTGCCCTGGCGACCCTTCCACGGCGACCGATGACACGACCCATATCCGACTTGGCGGTGCGAACCTCTGCGGTGACCTCTTCGGGGCCCTCTTCGATAATCGTTACCTCGACCTGTTCGGCATCGTCGACGATCTCTGATACGACATAGCGGACTACCCGCTCGACTATTTCGCCTTTACTCACTCGGAATCCTCCTCGGCCTCAGGCTCTGCCGGAGTTTCCTCGACTGCCTCTTCGGTATCTTCTGCAACCTCGACGGCTTCGGTCTTGTCGGCGTCCGCCTCAGCTTCGACCTCTTCGACCACCGGGGCTGATTCCCCGACCGTGTAGATCTCACCCTTGGCGACTTTGAAACGGGCCCAAGCACCAGATACGACAAGCAGCTTCTGAGCAGTCTCAGTCGGTTGGGCACCCTTCATCAGCCAGTCCAGCGCGCGATCGTTGTCGATCTCGATCAACGATGGATCCTGGCGCGGTTCGTAGCGGCCGATGGCCTCGATGTAACGCCCGTCGCGCGGCTTGCGGCCGTCCATGACGACGACCCTGTAGACGGGTTGCTTCTTCTTTCCGAACCGTTGCAGGCGGATCTTTACCGCCATCTCGTCACCTCGTATTTCCTTTTCGTCCCGGCATCAGCCCTCCGAGACCCGGCATTCCCGGGAAGCCTCGGCCGTCCGCCATCATCTTCATCATCTTCTGCGTTTCGCCAAATTGCTTGAGCAGACCGTTCACTTCCTGAGGGGTGGTGCCCGATCCTCTGGCGATTCGTCGTTTGCGGCTCCCGTCGATGTTTTTCGGGTTGTTCCGCTCATCAGGCGTCATCGAGCGGATGATCGCTTCGACTCGACCCAAATCCTTGTCGGACACTTCAACATTCTTCAACGCCGACGAGGCGCCCGGGATCATAGCAAGCAACCCGTCAAGTGGCCCCATCTTCTTCAACTGCTGGAACTGGCTGAGGAAATCTTCGAGGGTGAAGGAGGCCGTCCGCAGCTTGTCGGCCATGACCATCGCTTCTTGTTCGTCCCAGGCGGTCTCAGCCTTCTCGATCAATGTGAGGACGTCGCCCATACCGAGAATCCGTGAGGCCATGCGGTCCGGATAGAAAGGTTCAAACTCATCGAGGCTCTCACCAAGACCGGCAAACTTGATCGGTCGCTCGGTGACCTCGCGCACGGAGATTGCGGCTCCACCGCGCGCATCGCCGTCCAGTTTGGAGAGCACGATGCCGGTTAGATCGGTGTATTCGAGGAAGCCTTTGGCGACGTTGACGGCATCCTGGCCGGTCATAGCGTCAACGACGAGCAGCACTTCGGTCGGGTTGGAGGCCTTGCGAACGTCGGCGAGTTCGGACATCAAGTCCTGGTCGATCTGGAGTCGGCCGGCGGTGTCGATGATCACGACGTCGTTGCCTTGACTCTTCGCCTCTTTCAGAGCGGCCTTGACCAGGCGCGCCGGCTTGCTCTTTCGTTCGGCGTAGACGGGGATCTCGATTTGGCGGCCGAGGGTTTCCAGCTGATCAATTGCCGCCGGACGCTGTAGGTCGGCGGCCACCAGCATCGGACGCTTGCCCTGTTTGCGCAGGTGGAGAGCCAGCTTCCCGGCGGTTGTGGTCTTTCCAGAACCCTGCAATCCAACCATCAGGATCGTCAAGGGCGGGGCAGAAGATGAATTCAGCCGAGCTACTTCTGACCCGAGCGTTGTGATCAGTTCTTCGTGGACGATCTTGATGACCTGTTGACCGGGGGTGAGACTCTTGGAGGTTTCCTCACCGAGTGCGCGTTCCTTGATCCTGGCCAGCAGGCTCTTCGCCACCGCAACATTGACGTCGGCCTCGAGTAATGCCAGTCGAACCTCACGCAAAGTTGCATCGACGTCGGCCTCGCTGAGACGGCCTTTGCCACGCAGTTTCGTGAAGATTCCGGTGAATCGGTCGGAAAGTGATTCGAACATGGGCGGAACAGGGTACCAAGTACCAGGTACCAAGTAGCCTTCTCATCCATGATCGATCGCGACGCAGACCTTCGTTCCGACATTCGCCGCCTCGGCGCCGAGTTGGGTGAAGCGCTGATCCGTCAGCACGGTCCGGAACTGTTGGCACTCGTCGAGCAAGTTCGCGCACTCACCAAGACAATGCGGACACCGCAGCCTTCCTCGAGCGGTGACAACCTCGATTCGCTGCTCGGCCATCTCGATATGGCGACCACCATTCGTCTCGTCCGCGCCTTCACCACATACTTCCATCTTGCCAATGTGGCCGAGCAAACGCACCGTGTCGACCAGCTCAGCCATCGAACCGACCGGGAACGAGAGTGGTTCGAAGCAGCCGTCGACGCCGTCGCCGACCTGAACGTCCCCTCCACCGATCTTGCGGACCTCGTAAACCGGCTTGAACTCCGACCGGTGTTCACCGCCCACCCGACCGAAGCTGCCCGCCGGTCGATTCTCACGAAGTTGGGAGACCTGGCGGATCTGCTGGAAGAGAGAAACGATCCCCGGGCCGACACAGGCGA
>JBLYYS010000387.1:0-11060 GCA_048550235.1 Acidimicrobiia bacterium
AATAGCGCGGAGAAATAGTGGCGAAGATTCGGGTATACGAGCTGGCTCGCGAACTGGGCCTTGAGTCGAAGGTCGTGCTGGCGCGCGTCCATGAACTAGAAATTGAGGCAAAGACTGCCTCTTCGGGGCTCGAGCCGGCCGACGCCGAAAAGGTCCGTCAGTCGTACGCGGCGGTCGAGGAGTCGCAGCCCGAACCAGAAGTGATCGAAGAACCCCGGTCCGAACCCGCCCCCGAGCCGGAACCGGAGCCCGTTTCCGAGCTTGAGGCCGTGCCGGAGACAGAACCGGAGACAGAATCAGAGCCGGTGTCTGGAGTTGAACTCGAATCTGAACCCGAGCCCTCATCTGAGGTCGACGCTGCAGAGCCCGTATCGGTTGCATCCGGCATAACCCCCGAAGGCCTTTCAGAGGTCATCGATCAACCGGCAACCGAGATCGTCAAGGCACTCATCGAGATGGGCGAAATGGTTGGGGCAAGTACTCCGATCCCGGACGATGCTCTTGAGCTTCTGGGTGATCATTTCGGCATCGCGATCGAAGTGGTTGAGGCCGACCCTTCGGAAGGGTCCGGTTCGAGAGTCAGGCCGAAGAAGGTCTACGACGACGACCCGTCGACACTGGTCACGCGCCCACCGGTTGTCACCGTCATGGGCCATGTCGATCACGGAAAGACCACTCTGCTGGACTACATCCGGCAGACGAACGTTGTCGACGGCGAGCACGGCGGCATCACTCAGCACATCGGTGCGTATCAGAAGGAAGTCGGCGGGAACAAGATCACGTTTCTGGATACCCCCGGTCATGAGGCGTTCACAGCCCTGCGTGCCCGCGGGGCCGAAGTGACCGACATCGTGGTCCTGATCGTCGCGGCCGACGACGGCCTCATGCCCCAGACAATCGAGGCAATCAGCCATGCCAAGGCTGCCAAGGTGCCGATGATCGTGGCCATCAACAAGATGGACCTTCCCGGCGCCGACCCACACAGCATTCGTGCCCAGCTGACGGAGTACGAGTTGGTTGCCGAAGAGTTGGGTGGGGACGTCATCACTGTCGAGCTCTCGGCCAAAAGCGGTGAAGGAGTAGACCAACTTCTCGAAATGATCGACCTGATCGCCCAGCTCGAGGAGTTCAAAGGCAACCCGAAACCGGCCGCTGAGGGCGTCGTGGTTGAGAGTCAGCTCGACGTTGGTCGGGGGCCTGTAGCCACGATCATTATTCAACGCGGAACCCTCAAGCAAGGCGATGCTTTGGTGGCGGGGCCTGTGTCCGGTCGCGTCCGTTCGATGCTCAACGAGGTAGGCGAGAGAGTTCAGTCCGCCGGACCGAGCACCCCCGTTCTTGTGATGGGCTGGTCCGACGTTCCGACCGCTGGAGATGCGTTCCAGGTCGTCAAGAACGAGAGAACTGCACGCAACATCGCCGACAAGGCGATGGATCAACTCAAGGCCGACGAGCAGGTGATTCCGACCGCGCGCGAACGTCTTGCACAGTTGCTCGAACAGCTCCGAACTCAGGACGAAGCCGACCTCAGGCTGATCATCAGGGCCGACGCGCATGGTTCGCTGGAGGCGATCCGTGAATCTGTCGCCAAGATCGGCCGTCAGGGTGGCAAGATCACACTGGTTCAGGGAGCAGTCGGCGGAATCTCCGAGAACGATGTGAGCCTGGCTGAAGTGACGGAGTCTGTCATCGTTGGATTCAACGTGCGCCCCGACGCCAAAGCCCGCAGATCAGCTGAGGACAAGGGCATTGAGATCCGCACCTACCGAGTGATCTACGAGATGCTCGACGAGATCGAACAGATGTTGGTCGGCAAACTCGCACCGGACGAGGTCGAAGCAGTCATCGGATCCGCGGAGGTCAGAGCGATCTTCAAGACACCGCGGGCGGGCAGCATTGCCGGTTCATACATCACCGAAGGTGAGGTCGTTCGAGGATCGCGGGCACGCGTATTGCGTGGCGGTGTGGTCATTCACGACGGTCGGATCGGATCACTGCGCAGGTTCAAAGACGATGTTCGCCAGGTTGCGGCAGGTTATGAGTGCGGTATCGGCTTCGAGACTTTCAACGACATCAAGGAAGAAGATGTCATCGAAGTCTATGAAGTGCGTGAGGTCGCTCGCACCTGATCAAGATGCATGCCGCAGCGATGCGAATCGACTTGCGTATCCCTGAAGCAAGGTCGCTGAAGGCGAAGCGGCGTGTATTGCAGTCTCTGATCTCTGATCTTCGGGACCGCATGTCATTATCGGTTGCCGAAGTCGATCATCACGACGCATGGCAGTTGTCTACCGTGGGGTTGGCGCTGGTTACATCCGGCGCCGGCGAACTAGATCGGCGAATAGCGGCGGTTCGGAGAATGCTCAACGAACGAGTCGACATCGAGATACTCGAGGTCGGCGTGAGTCATCTGGAGGATCCAGGATGAGTCGTGGAGACCGCATGAGAAGGGTCAATTCGACACTCAAGGAAGCTATTGCAGAGCATGTCGCAGATCTCAAGGATCCTCGCCTCGGGTTTGTGACCATCACGGGTGTCGACACGGCGTCCGACCTGCGGACTGCCCGGGTGTACTTCTCTGTGCTTGGATCGTCTGAGGATCAGACTTCATCGCTCGAGGCACTCACCTCGGCTGCGTCGAAGATCCGTACTGAAGTTGGGCAAGAGATCAGGATGAAGTTCACCCCTCGTCTCGATTTCGCTATCGACGAATCAATCGAGCGTGGCGCCCACATCGCTGCGATCCTCCACGAGATCGAGGAGGAAGCAGCAAGCGCCGGGGATGCGGATGATTGACGGTTTCCTTCTGGTCGACAAGACGGGCGGTTGGACCTCTCACGACGTTGTCGCCAAGGCGAGACGATTGTTCGGCCAGAAGAAGATCGGCCATGCCGGAACCCTAGATCCCATGGCCACCGGCCTTGTAGTACTGGGTCTGGGCAGAGCTACGAGAATGATTCGGTACGTCCAGGAATCCACCAAGACCTATATCGCCACCGCCATGTTCGGGGTTGCCACCGACACGCTCGACGCGGACGGTGCTGTTCTGAGTCGCTCACCGATGGACTTCGACGAGCACGATCTGATTTCGGTCCTTCCGAGATTCATCGGCACGATCATGCAAGTGCCTCCGATGGTCTCAGCTCTCAAGATCGACGGGCGGCGTCTATACGAGTTGGCTAGAGAAGGCAAAGAGGTGGAGCGCCGCCCGCGTCCTATCGACATATACGACATCGAGGTCCTCGACTTCGCGCCCGGCGGCTACCCGGAGGTGACTTTTCGGGTCGATTGCGGAAGCGGTACCTACGTTCGCACTCTCGCAGATGATTTCGGGCGGGCGCTCGGAGGGCACGCGCACCTGACGGCGTTGCACCGCACCCGGATCGGGTCACTTCATGTGGGTCAAGCGAATCGGATCGAGAGCTTGGAGCAGATGGACGCTCCCAGTACCGCGGTGTTGAGTATCGGAGATGTGCTCCGTGCGGAGCTTCCGGAGATTCAGGTCGGGGGGCGAATCGCCGTCGGAGTTCGAAATGGCCGTTCGCTCGACCTCGAGCTCGTGCCGTCCGAATCCGGCACAGATCCCTTCTGCGTGTTCGACGAGGAGGGGACGTTGCTCGGCGTGTACTGCTCCGACGGGTCGAAGGCCAAACCGCAGGTGGTGCTGGCGTGAGGATTCTCGAGGGCGATCCGACGGCATGGCCGGATCCTCCACAGCTGGGTATGGCTGTGACGATAGGCAATTACGACGGTGTGCACCTCGGACACCAGACCGTGCTGGCTGACCTTGCCGAGCGGGCCGCCGCCTTGGGCGGGATTCCGCGCGCCGTCTTGACGTTCGATCCGCACCCCGTCACGTTGATGGCCCCCGAGCGGGCTCCTGGTTTGCTGACGACGATCGAGCAGCGAATCGAGATTCTCGATTATCTGGGAGTCGAAACCGTCGGGGTTCTCCCGTTTGCGCAGGTTCGGATGATGTCGCCTGAGGAGTTTGTATGCGATGTACTCGCCTGTGGGCTCGGTGCCAGAGTTGTCGCGGTTGGATCGAACTTCCGGTTCGGTCACGATCGCGTCGGTGACATCGAGTCACTCCGCGCCGGCGGAGCGACGTTTGGGTTCGATGTCGACGTGGTGCCATTGCTCGAGGGCGATGGACCTGTGTCGTCATCGAGCATCCGCAACCTCATTGCGCTGGGTGACGTCGCCGCTGCCCGTCAGGCTCTCGGAAGAGCATTCGAGTTGCGGGGCAAGGTCGTGGGAGGGGATCGGCGTGGCCGTTCGATTGGATTCCCAACTGCCAACGTTTCGCTTCCAGTCGGTATGGCGATCCCGATGCGAGGCGTCTACGCGGCGCGCACCCGTGTCGGTTCCCAGTTGGTCCCGTCGGTGGTCAACATCGGCGTCCGACCGACCTTCGGCGGTGACCGGGAGTTGATCGAAACGCACCTGTTGGATTTCGAGGACGAGCTGTACGGCCGGACAATCGGTGTCTTGCTCGAACACCGCCTCAGGGGCGAGCAGAAGTTCGCCGGCATAGATGAGCTGGTAGTCCAGATCGAATCGGACATCGAAGAGGCTCGCCGGGTCCTCGCCTAGAGTCGACTAGTCGTTCTCGAGAAGCCAGTAGATTCGTTTGTTCTCACGGCCCTTGTTGTCGAATCCGTCGATTGTGGCCGTTCCGATCTCTTCGGTAGACCGAACGTGCGTCCCCCCGCATGCTTGGGCGTCGAAATCCCCTATCTCGACTATACGGACACCTTCGCTTTCGATTGGGGGCGATACGTTCTTCGTACGAATCAACTCTGGTCGCGCGCGGAACTCCTGCTCGGTGATGACTTCTGATCTGATTGGAAGAGCCCGTCTGATCACCTCGTTGACCACTTCCTCGAATCTCGGCAGCCAGGCTCGATCAAACGTGGGGAAACGGAAATCGATACGAGATCGTTCTGGACCGAGCTGAGTGCCGGTTTGGAGACCGTGATAGGAGCGAAGTCCGACGGTGTTGACTATGTGCATGAGAGCATGGTGTCGCATCAGCCCATATCGAAAGGCCCAGTCGATACGGCACACCAAGACCGTTCCCACCTCGATGTCCTCACTCGCCATGAAGCGAACGGCACCGGACGAATCGATGCTGGTGTTGTGATATGTCTGACCGGCCATTTCGATCGTCACATGATCGGCAGGCTGACCACCACCGCCCGGGTATCCAACTATGTCGCTCAGGGTCAGCCACCCGCCATCGATCGCAACGACCGTGGCCTGACAGGACGTCAGGTACTCGTCCTCCAGGTACAGTCGTCTGGTCACCTTCGATGGCCCTCTATGTGTGAAACGCGGCTCGAGCCGCGGGGTGTGCCGGCGTCTTCCGGATTGAGCATGATCAGAGGCTACCCAGGCTGGGGCGAGAGTCCGGACTCGATTTGCTACCGTCTTCAGGCATGCCAAAGACACACGCCTTTTCTGGATCTCCCTACGAGCCCGCCTATGGATTCTGTCGGGCGGTTCGAGTTGGCGAACGTATCGAAGTCGCCGGAACGGCACCGATCCCGGCAGAAGGCGAACCAACAGCGGATTCAGCCTTCGATCAGATGCTGCGATGCGGGGAGATAATGCTGGCGGCCATTGATGAACTCGGCGGCTCGGCAATCGATGTTGTCCGAACGCGGATGTTCATCACCAACCCGGCCGATGCCGACGAAGTCGGGAGAGCTCACAAGACGCTTTTCGGCGACGCATCACCAGCAGCCACCATGGTCGTCGTCTCGGCTCTTCTCGATCCTTCCTGGAAGGTCGAAACGGAAGCAGTTGCCATTCTGGCGAACGGCTAATGGCCAATGGCCAACGGCCAATTGGATTCGTGATGATCCTCTCCTCCAATTGCCCGTAACGGTCGAAATGGTGTTACACTCCCGTCGATCCCTTCCACCTCTGAGCGAAGCGTGACATGAAAACGACTAGAGAAATCATTTCGGAGTACGGTCAGCACGACAGCGATACCGGCTCACCCGAGGTCCAGGTGGCCCTGTTGAGCGATCGCATCAATCATCTGACCGATCACCTCCGTACCCACAAACATGACCACCACAGTCGGCGAGGCCTGCTGATGATGGTCGGCAAGCGACGTCGCTTGCTCAACTACCTCAAGCGTGAAGACGTCGAGCGTTATCGACAACTGATCGGTCGACTCGGCTTGCGCCGATAGTTCTCGAGGAAGCGGCTTCGGCCGCTTTCCTCGCGTTGGGCTCCTAACGAGTTCAACTACCAGTACCGGCAATCTGCCGGGATCATCTCGAAATACAACGGGGGCAGTGACCAGTTGTCAGTGGCGACCGCTTCAGTGAAGGAGCGGCCACGACTGGCCATTGGCGCGCCTCCCATACAAGAGGAGAAAGCGTGCCCGAATACACGGTACGCGGAGTGATCGGTGACAAAGAGGTCACCATCACGACCGGCAAGCTTGCCGGACAGGCCGACGGTGCAGTCACCGTCCGCCTCGGCGACACTGAAGTGCTCGTCACCGCCACAGCAAACAAGAGGTTGCGCGAAGGCATCGACTTCTTCCCCCTAACGGTGGACGTCGAAGAGCGTATGTACGCAGCCGGAAAAATCCCTGGTTCGTTCTTCCGACGTGAAGGCCGGGCCACTGAGAAGGCGATTCTCACATGCCGTTTGATTGATCGGCCTTTGCGCCCTTCGTTCAAAGATGGCTTTCGTTGCGAGACCCAGATCGTCAGCACGATCCTCTCGGTCGACAATGTCAATGCCTACGACATCATCTCTCTCAATGGCGCCTCGGCGGCGTTGAGCGTCTCGTCGATTCCGTTTGAGGGACCCCTCGGCGCAGTGCGTATGTCGCTGAAGGATGGCGAGTGGACCGTACTCCCGACCTACGAGGAGCTCGAAGGCGCCGTCTTCGAGTTGACCGTGGCCGGTGGCCGGAACGATTCCGGCGAGGTCGACATCATCATGGTTGAGGCAGGGGCCACCGAAGACGGTGTCCGTCTTATCAATGATGGCCAGCCTCCAAGCGACGAGGCCACGGTGGCTCGCGGGATCGAGGAGGCCAAGGTTCTGATCGGTCAGTTCATCGACCTCCAGAACGAGCTCGTGGCCCAGATCGATATTCCGGAGGTCGAGTGGCCGCTGGCAGTCGACTACACCGATGAGATCGCTGCCCGAGTTGAGGAGATCGCCCGCCCGAAGTACGCCGGAGTCGTCACTATCGCCGGCAAGCAGGAGCGGAACACGGCTTCAGAGGAAGCTACAGAAGCGATTCTCGCCGAGCTTGGAATCGAGGACGAAGACGAACTAGCGATGGCCAAGAAGGCCGCTCGTGGCGTCCTCAAGAAGATGATGCGCGAGCGAGTCGTCTCCGAAGGTATCCGTCTCGACGGTCGCGGTGCCCGCGATATTCGTGAGCTGACGGTCGACGTCGGAGTGGTGCCGCGCACCCACGGTTCGGGTCTATTCCAACGTGGCGAGACGCAGGTACTCAACCTGGCAACGCTCGGCATGTTGAAGATGGAGCAGATGCTCGACACGCTCTCAATTGAAGAGTCCAAGCGCTACATGCACCATTACAACTTCCCGCCGTTCTCGACCGGAGAGGCCGGGTTCATGCGCGGTCCGAAGCGCCGCGAGATTGGTCACGGCGCGCTTGCAGAGAAGGCAGTGCTTCCGGTCGTACCAACGGCTGAGGAGTTCCCCTACGCATTGCGTCTGGTGTCCGAGGTTCTAGCCTCCAACGGCTCGAGTTCGATGGCCTCCGTCTGTTCGTCCAGCCTTTCGCTGATGGATGCTGGTGTGCCGATCATCGCTCCTGTGGCCGGGATTGCGATGGGTCTGATTGCTCACGATGAAGGCTTCGTTACGCTCACCGACATCCTGGGAGCCGAGGACGCCCTCGGCGACATGGACTTCAAGGTGGCCGGTACCGCAGACATCATCACTGCGCTGCAGCTCGACACGAAGATCTCAGGTCTCCCGTCCGAGGTGTTGGCAGGTGCGCTCGATCAGGCCAAAGAGGCCCGATTGGCGATTCTCGAAGCTATGAAGAACACCATCGATGGACCGCGTGAGGAGCTCAACGCCTGGGCGCCACGTATCGAGGCCATCCAGATTCCCAAGGACAAGATCGGCGAGATCATCGGTCCAAAGGGCAAGAACATCCGTGAGCTCGAAGAGGTCACGGGTGCCACTATCGAGATCGATGAGGATGGCGCCCACGGCATCGTCCGCATCGGCACCAATGATGGTGACAGCCTGGCACTGGCCAAGGAGAAGGTGATGCAAATTGCCTTCCCGCCGGAGCCTGAGGTCGGCGAGACCTACGACGGTGAGGTTGTAAACATCACCAGCTTCGGGGCGTTTGTGAACATCCTTCCCGGACGTGACGGACTCATCCACATTTCGAAACTCGACACGGAACGCCGGGTCGAGCGGGTTGAGGACTACGTCGCTCTTGGTGACAAGATCAAGGTGAACGTTCGTGAGATCGATAGGGCCGGCAAGGTCAACCTCGATCTAGCGGTGCCGCTCGAGCCGAAGGAGGGCGCCGGCGAGCGTCCTGCGGGTGGCGAGCGTGATCGCGGACGCCGAGACGGCGGTAGCCGTGAAGGTGGAGGCCGTGATCGCGGCCGCCGTGAAGGTGGCGGGGGTCGCGACCGCGACCGTGGCGACCGTGGCGGACGTGACCGCGATCGTGGTGAGAGCCGGGATCGTGGCGGCAACCGTGATCGGGACCGTAACCGTGATCGCAATCGGGGTAACGAACGTGGCGGCGACCGTGATCGGAACACCGACAAGCCCGGCCGTCGGGTGGTCTCATTCGAAGACCAATTCGAGTCCGGTCTCGACGACTGATCGAGCCGCTATTGAAGTGAAAGGGTCGGCCTTCGGGCCGGCCCTTTTGAGTACCGGGCCTAGTCTTGACACATGAGCCAGATCGTCGTACGCGTAGCCGGTGTCGGTGATGCTGAAGGGATCGGTCGATGTCACGTGGATGCCTGGCGCTGGGCCTACCGGGGCATCATGCCGGACGGGGTTCTCGACCGACTCGATGCTGAATCTCGTTCTCAACACTGGGCCCAGGTCGTCGAGGGCGACGATGAGCATGTATGGGTCGCCTACCACGGAGGGAATGTCGTCGGCTTTGCTTCGGCCGGACCCGCCCGTGATGAGGAGATGGGTGAGCGCGTAGCCGAACTTTATACGTTGTACGTCCTTCGACCTGTGCAGGGAACCGGGGTTGGGCGACGCTTGATGAATGCGGTTCTCCAGCACTGGCAGAGTGTCAAAACCACGGCAGCAGTCCTCTGGGTGGCAGCGGATAATCTCCTGGGTCGGCGGTTCTACGAGGCCGGTGGCTGGGCTCTCGACGGTGCGACCGGCAAGCACCCGGTTGGATCGCACGAGATCTCAGTGGTCCGGTATCGGCTAACGATCTGATCGAGTGACTCGAGGAGCGCGGCCTCGACGACCGATCAACCGCTGCTCGGGTGAAGGGTCGGCCTTCGGTCCAGCCCTTTCAATGCGATACTCATCTAGTGCCACGCGAGATCTACACCCATTCGCATCATGAAGTCGTCCTAGACGCGCACGGTAGTCGCACCGCGCAGGAGGCGGCTGCCTTCGTTAGGCACCTGATACGGCCGGACATGCGGATCCTCGACGCAGGATGCGGGCCCGGGTCGATCAGCTGCGGACTGGCGGAGTGGGTGTCGGAGGGTTCCGTGGTTGGCATCGATGCGGCCTCGTCGGTGATCGAACACGCTCGAGCCCGCTCCGCACGCAACAATGTCGTGAACATCGCCTTTGAGCAGGGCGATGTGTACGAACTGCGATATCCAGCCGAGTCATTCGATGTTGTGTATGCCCACCAACTCCTCCAACACCTCCGGAGTCCGGTGGGTGCATTACTTGAGTTCAAGCGTGTCTTGAGACCCGGGGGAGTGGTGGCGGTCCGCGACGCCGACTACGGCACGATGACACATCACCCTCATGAGCCGGGTATCGACCGCTTCTTTCAGATCTATGCGCAGGTGGCGCGGGCCAACGGGGGAGAGCCCGACGCCGGACGCCGCTTGTTGTCTTGGGTGAGTGAGGTCGGCCTATCCGACCCCGTGTTCACAACGTCGTCGTGGACCTACGCAACTGCAGAGAGCCGGTCCCACTGGGCCGACCTGTGGGCGGGGCGAACCACGGTTTCGAAGTACGTTGAGCGAGTCGAGGAGCTCGGAGTGAGCGACCGCAAGGAGTTGCGTGAGCTCGGGCGGTTGTTCCAGGACTGGGTTTTGGGCCCCGACGCCGTGTTTATGTTTCTGCATGGCGAAGTGGTTGCGCAGGTCTAACAAGGCCACACTGATGAGTCATGAGTCGCTGTGCTCGGCGAGGCGCGATTGGTCCGGCCTCAAGATAGAAGAAGTCGACGGACGGCGCGCTGGACGGCATGCCATGGCGTTAGTCGAAAGGTAATCAGCAGGCGACGCATCCAGTTCAGGTCGCGCATCGCCACGCCCGCGGCCATCCCTGCCACTGAAGCGATCACATGCCTCGCACTGGTCGTCCTATTGGCAATCGACGCGTATGTCGATCGGAATAGGTGATATATCTGCCGTCATGCGCCGCTCATTTCTCGCAGGTCCAAACCTGGTAGTCCGACTCAGGTCCAGCATCTCCTAGTGCGAGTTCCACAATGACGTTGCCGTCTACGTCCAGGCCGGAATGGCGCAACGGACTCCGACCTATTTCAACCTCGACTACGTCGGAGTCGGCGTCCTGAGCGATCTCCAGGGGATCTTGCCCCGTGTCGGGCACTCGTGTCTCGATCACGTAGTTGGGAGCACAGTCCAGCTGTCCTATCGCAGTGAACCGGGGAGGCACGAGCGGTTCCGTAGTCGGGGGTGTGGACACGGACTTGAAGGTGATGGAGTTGTCTCCGTTGGACCAGACCATCTGGGCGCTGCTCAGCGACACTTCGACCTCGCCCTCCCACATCACAGCTCCAAAGGCGACGTCGGCCTGCATCACAGCGTCCTCATCCAACCCCGAATCGTCCG
>JBLYYS010000388.1:0-9053 GCA_048550235.1 Acidimicrobiia bacterium
TCACACGCCGATAGCCTGATCCAAACCCCTTACCAGGTGAACTGCTTCAACTGGGTTGTCGGCCACCTCATCACCGGACGTGACGACGCCCTGACTGAGGTTGGAGCAACCGGTGTGTGGTCCCCTGAGACGGAGCAGCGGTACAGGCGAGAATCCGACCCCATCCTCGAGGATGGGGAGGGAGTACTTCCCTTTGCTGATCTTCTGGATGCTCTGAGTGAGACTCAACGGCGTATCGAGCATGCCGTAGGTGAACTGACCGAGCAGCAGCTTGCGGTCGAGTCCATGTTCGGTGACAAGGCGGTGAGTCTGGCTTCGCGGTTGCGGTTCTACTATTTCCACGACACCTATCACACGGGGCAAACTGAGATACTCCGCCAGTTCGCAGGAACCGCCGACAAGCTGATCTAGGTCCTCGAACCTAGAACCTCTCTGCTCACTCGTTCAGGCCGATCGAGACGTGACCGCAGTCGTTGCAGATACGCCGGAGGATTCCGCCGGATACCGTGTTGTCGGTGTAGGCGTGTTCGTGCACGATACCGTTGCGGGCGTTCCTGACCCTTTCGAGGACTCCCGGGTGCCGACTGAAAGCCGATGGCTCTCCCACCGTTTCCTCTTCTAATGCCGCCTCCTCTACTTCGAGTTCGACGACTACGTCGGCAGCAATGGGCTCGAACGGATCGGGCCTTGGCGCCGTGTTTTCGACCTTTGGTGGAGGCTGTGGCCGGGTGACCGGGGCCGGTTGCTCTATTGGTTCCGGTTGGGTCAACTCCGGGGTTGGCGGTTGCGCCGGTTGCTGATGTTCGGTCAGACCTTGCACCCTGGCCACCAGGATTGCTTTCAGGGAGGGGATAGCTTCCTTGCGTCGCCTGAGTTTCCTCTCCTCACGCTTCGAGGTCTTCTCTTTGGCGGCGTTGATCGCCTTCAGGCCTTCGTAGGAGAACGCGATCGGATCCTGGGCGACAAAGGCCGAATGCTCTCCGTTGAGAGTAACGACGAAGCGGGCGCTGCCGACTCTGTCGATCTCAACGAGGCTCATCGGCCATGTACCGAGCGGCTTATCGTTGCGAGCAATGGTGATTCCGCGCTCTTCCACCCAGAGTTGGACGTCCAACTCGAGATCCGGGCGATCGATGGCAGCGATGTGACCTCTGAAGCGCTTGCGGTGTATGCCTCTCATGATGCGCTCCGGACCTGGGATAGCTCGCTCCTGCTCGGTTCGATGAGTGCTTCGTCGGCATCGATGGTGGCACACATTGCCTTGGCGAGGCCGGCGAGGGCGATGGCGGCGTCCGGATCCATCCGGCCCGCCCGTACGTCTGCGACGGCCCGTTCGAGGTGCCGGAATACAGAGGCAAGGGACGGGTTCTCGACTGGAACCTGACGTGTCCGGGACGGACGATTGGGGTCGTGCGATGAGCAGAATCCCGATGCTCGAACGATGCTCGAACGACATGGTTGGCCGTCCTTGCGGGTGCCGCGACAGTGCTCCGCGGATGCGTCGACAGGTTCTGCGGCTACTTCCGTGCTTGGTTGGACTGCGACGACCTCCAGGTTGCGGTCCTCGCGCAGGTCGATGCTGCTGGCGGCTATCTCGTCGGGAGGAGGCAGGAATGCGCTTCGTATCTTCGTGAGTACTCCTCCTCTGGCTCGCCCGCCGTCTATGTGAGGGAGAGCTTCGTAAGAGAAGGACAGGATGTCTTCGGCCTCGAAGAAATAGCGCTCATGTCCAAAGGTCATGTCGAACTGGTCGCTCGAGGTTCGGGTAGCAGTGACCTCACCCAGGCCCCACCTACCTACCCTTTCGCCGTCGGCTTCGACGGTGAGACCATGATCATCCAGGAACACGGCGACGGGAAGCCCGGGACCTTTGTCGTCGGGCGAACGTAGGCGGCCACGAAATCGCATCACACAACCTCTTGCTCTAGCCGCCCCGTGTGGTTACTCTCGCGCTCAGAGTGAGGTTTGTCAAGGGGAACCGACGAAAGCCCTCACTTGTCTGATGGCTACGATCGCCATTGCCGCATCGTCGACGCCGTCCGCGGAGAGGCTCTCGACGAACTTCCGGAGCCGGACCAGACCATCGTCGTGTTCGTGGAGGTACTCGGCCACCATCTCGTCCGGCCCTGCCGGCTTGATGGTCATGAGGACCGATGCCGCTAGATCTCGTCGCAACCTGATGAGATCGTCGTCGAGTGTCTGATTCGCCCAGCGCTGCCACTTGGTCGCAATGGGGAGATCCGCTACCTCGTCCTCGAGCCAATCGATTTCGAAGACCTGACCGATGAGGAAGAAGACACGAGCGACATCCAGCAGTGGATAGCCCGTGTCTCGCGCGAGGTCAATGATGTCGGGAGCGTGAACCAGTTCCCGCTGAAATACGTGTCGCCTAGCGATGTCCTTGGGGACTCCAGCCTCCATCAGTTCGTCGACGGATCCCTCCCGTTCCCGGCTCCACAAAACGGGCCCAACCGTCGCGATAGCCTTGGCAAGGTCGGCAAAAGCCGTCTTGGTTTCAGCAATGGTGACCGACAGATCATCGTCGCGGGGACGGGTCAGATACCAGCGGGTCAGCGCTTCGACCAGTCGATCGACGCCAAACATCAGCTCCTGTTGCATCTCAACTTCGACTCCGGCACGGAGCTGTTCAACCGCACGCCAGCGGTCCGATGCGCCGGTCACCTCGCGGGTGATTCGGAAGGCCCGGACAATATCAGCAGGCGTCGAACCCGTCTCGTTCATCAACCTGGTTACGAACGTGATCCCCTCGGAGTTGACCACCTCGTTGGCCAGGATCGTGGAGACCAGCTCCCGACGCAACGGGTGTTCTTCGATGAGATGCCCAAAACGCTCCTGGATCGTACGGGGAAAGTAAGCGCGGAGTTCAGAGGTGAAGTGCGCCTCATCGACGAGTGCGGTGGTCATCAGAGCATCGGCGAGGCTGCGCTTCGAATATGCGAGCAACACCGCCAATTCAGGACGGGATAGGCCCTGCTTCTGGGAGATGCGTTCGCTCAACTCTTCTGTGGTTGGGACCGCTTCAATGACGCGATCAAGCATTCCCGCCGTCTCCAGCATCGTGATCAGGTCCTCATATGCTTCTACCTGCTGAGTTGATTGCTCGAGTTCCTGCAAGAGGATCTGAGCTTGCAGGAAGTTGTCGTAGAGAACCGCTTCCACGATGTCGTCAGAGACCGAGGCGACAACCTCGTCCCGCTCGTCGCGAGTGATTTCTCCACGCTCTTCCGCGAGCCTCAGCAGGATCTTGATGTTCACCTCTCGGTCGGAGCAATGGACACCTCCCGAGTTGTCGATGAAATCTGTGTTGACCTTGCCCTTGGCAGCAAACTCGATCCGGCCTCGTTGCGTCAGCCCAAGGTTCCCGCCCTCGGCGATCACCTTGCATCGCAGATCGCCGCCGTTGACTCGCACCGGATCGTTGGGGCGATCGCCGACGTCGGCATTCGATTCAGATTTCGCCTTCACATAGGTGCCGATGCCGCCGTTCCACATCAAATCGACTGGTGAGGTCAAAATCGTTGAAATGAGAGCGTTGGGTGTGAACTTCGTCTGGTCGGTTCCCAGTACCTGCTGCGCCTCGGGCGACAGATCGATGCTCTTCGCGGAGCGGGGATATATTCCTCCACCCGCCGAGAGTGTGTTTACGTCATAGTCGGACCATGAGGACGTCGGCAGCTCGAACAACCTGCGACGTTCAGCAAATGAAACCCGTGGGTCCGGGGTCGGATCGATGAAGATGTGGCGGTGGTCGAATGCCGCCACCAGCTGCAGAGCCGGGGACATCAACATGCCGTTGCCGAACACATCGCCGGACATGTCACCGATTCCGACGATGGAGATCGGTTGGGTCTGGACGTCGATCCCATCTTCCCAGAAGTGGTACTTCACCGATTCCCAGGCGCCCTTGGCAGTAATGCCGAGCGCCTTGTGGTCGTATCCTGTCGAACCCCCCGATGCGAATGCGTCGCCCAGCCAATAGCCGTACTCCTCCGCGATGGCATTGGCAGTGTCTGAAAGGGCTGCAGTGCCTTTGTCCGCTGCCACGACCAGGTAAGGGTCTGCGCCATCGTGGATTCTCGTGGCTGGAGGATGGACTACCTCCCCGGCAACGAGGTTGTCGGTGATGTCGAGCATGCCGCGGATGAAGGTGCTGTAGGCCGACTTCACAGCGGCCCGGAGATCGTCGCGGTCGGTCGGTGGTCGTCGTAGAACGAAGCCACCTTTCGATCCGGTGGGAACGATGATCGCGTTCTTGGTCATCTGCGCCTTCATGAGACCTAGGACTTCCGTGCGATAGTCCTCGCGGCGATCGGACCATCGCAACCCGCCGCGCGCAACCAATCCGCCTCGCAGATGAATAGCCTCCACCTCGGGTGCATACACGAAGATCTCGTATTTCGGATGCGGCAGCGGCATGTCCGGCACAAGGGCAGAGTCGAACTTGAAACTGAGCGATGCACGTTCCTCTTGATATGCGTTCGTCCGCACCGTCGCGCGAATCAACTCGAGGAAACCGCGCAAGATGCGGTCTTCCTCCAGAGAGGCGAGTGCGTCCAGTTCCTCGGTGATTTGCTCGACCAGAACGGGCTCGAGTTCGGTGTCCTCGTCAGGATTGAATCGAGCATCGAACAACCTGACCAGGAGCTGGGCGATCCCAGGGTGAGCGGTGAATGTGTCATTGATGTAGCGCATCGTGTAAGTCGGGCTCACACGGCGCCAATAGGCACGGTACGTCCGCAGGATCCCGACTTCCTGGTGTGTGAGACAGGAAGCCACAATCAGACGATTCAATGAGTCGGATTCGGCCTGCCCATCGAGGATGGCCTGAACCGCATCTCCGATCCTGCCGGCACAGGAGTCGAGATCGAGTTGATTCCCCGCCAGGTCCAACACACCGAAATCGTGGATGAAGGCGTACTCGTCGCCATCGATGAGCCGTGTCGGCACTTCTTCGACTACCCGCAGACCCAACGCTTCGAGAACGGGCATGATGGCCGAGAGAGGCAGCTTGCCTGCCTTGCGATAGACGGCCAGTCGCGTTAGGTGCTCCTCGTCGTCGGATTCATTCTGCAGGCCGATAACCGTCGGGGAGTCACCTGCCACGAGTTCCTCGAGTCTCAGCACGTCGTTGACCGACAAGGCAATCGGTACGGATGTCCTGTAGTACTCAGGGAATCTTGCTGCCCACCGTTCGGCCAGCTGGTGTCCGCGCTCTGCGCCCAGTCGATCCCTGAGGAGATCTCGCAACCGGTCTTCCCAGTTCCTCGCCAACGAGACAACCTCGGCCTCGAGCTCTGCGAATGAGACCTCCGGAATGCTTCCTCCCGAGACCCAGATCGTGAAGTGAATTCGAGCTCCGCCCGTGTCCCCGAGGCTGAGCCGGAAGTCCGATGAGCTTCCCCCGAACTTCGTCATGAACAGCTTCTCGAGTTTCTTGCGCACGGAAGCCGAGAAATGATCGCGGGGGAGTGCAACCAGGATCGAAACGCTCCGGTTGTGTAGATCGGGTCTCACGAAGAGGCGGATGTGATGCTGCTCTTCGATGTTGACCAACCCCATGATGCTGAGACCGATCTCGTCGGTCGGGGTGGAGAACAACTCATCTTTGGGGAAGCTGTCGAAGATCTGGAAGAGCTGCTTGTAGTCGTGAGAGCCCTCAATCAGATCCTCAGCCTCGATGATCTGTTGGAGTTTCCTGCTCAGAATCGGGATGCTGGAGGCTGGTGCCATATAGGCCGTGGAGGTGAATAGGCCGAGGAGGCGAGCTTCACCGACGATCTCGCCGGTCTCGTTCACTCGTCTCAGTCCGATGTAGTCCATCCGGTCCGGGCGATGGACCGTTGACTTGCGGTTGGTCTTTGAAATGACGAGTAGGTCCCCGTCGACGTAGCGTGATCGCAGGCCATCCGGGAGGTCGGCGAGTGCCACAGGATTGGCGAAGTCGGAACGTGACCCATCGGCGAGAATGCCGAGGCCAGAGTCCGCGACTATCTGCAGGGCGGGGCCGCCCTGGTGCTGCACGATCTCGTACTCGCGGTAGCCGAGTAGCACGAAATTGAAGTCGAGTACCCACTCGAGAAAAGCGGTGGCGTCCTCCACGTCTTCACTGCTGTAGCGGGCGACGCCTTCGGCGGCGTAGTCGGCCATTCGCTCGACCGCCCGCTGCATCGGCTCAAAGTCGCGCACCGCCGCCACCGTGTTTTCCAGCGCGCGGCGAACAGCACCTTCGAGAGCATCGAGGGATTCGGCGGAGACCGGGCGACTCAGTTCGATGTGCTGGACGGACTCTCGCACGTCAGCCCCCCGGGCAGGCAGGACGTCGATCAGCCGATCGTCCTCGTCGCGCAGCGTCCCCACTACGGGGTGGAGGACCCGTTCGATATTGAAACCCTGCGCCTGGATGGCGTTGGCTGCTGAATCGATCAAGAACGGGCGATCGTCACAAACGATTTCAACAACGCCGCCGGGCAATGAGTAACCCCATTGTTCGGTGTCGGGATTGAATACACGAACGGAGATCAGTTCGGTGCCACGTTCGTCCAGGAACTCGAACAACCTGGTGATCTGCGCCGCCATCTCCGCGGCCGGAAGGGCGGCCGACCACTCATCTGGGAACCGACGTAGGTAAGCGCGGGCGAAGTCGGAGAGGGCTTCGCTGCGAGGTAGGTCCGGTCTCGAGTGCAGTTCCTCAATGACGTGTTCGATGTGGGGAGCAGTTTGCCGGGACATGGTCCCCGTACGATACCGTCGAGCGATGTGTGGATGGTGAATGAATGGCCCGGTAGGAGGTGCCGAAGGCCCTTCGTACTATTTGCATGTGACATGAAGCGCTATCAGATCCCCTTATGCATACGTTATGGTTCTGGGAGATCGAGTTTGTAGATGGAGATGGGATGAAGACCGATACGGCCTATTGGCGAGTTCTGATCATGTTGATTCTCTTGCTGATCGTCGCGATTACCGGATGTGGCGGCGCCACGGAATCCGCTGCTCCCGACTTTTCCATGACCAATGCCATTGGTGGCACGGTTGACCTGGCCGACTATGCAGGCGATCCAGTGTTGCTGTTCTTCCACATGGCAGATGGCTGACCGCCGTGCATGCAACAGATCGTGGATCTGGAAGCCGACCCCGAGTTTCAAGCGCTTGGAGTCGAACTGGTATCAGTAGCGTTTGACGATGCGGCCACGCAGAAGAGTGCCGCGGAAGCCGTTGGGGTCGTCGACACGCCAATGTTGGTTGACGCCGACCGGAGCGTTTCGGAGGAATACGGTGTCCTGCAGTGGGCCGTCGGCACGGGGGAACCCGGCCACACCTTCGTTCTAGTTGATGGGGAGGGCCAGATAGCCTGGGAGCGCGACTACGGCGCCCCGGAGAATGGCGGCCTCATGTACGTGCCTTCGCAGGAACTCGTGGACCAAATCGACGAGGCCCTCAACGGTTGACGGCTCTGTAGCTAATGCCGGATGGGAAGGGTCTCCCACCTCACTATCGTTGACGCCGTGAATGAAGCCTTCACCGCCGCCTGTGATGTGCTGACCGGAGCCGGAAAGGTCCTGGTATTCACCGGTGCCGGCATCTCTACCGAGTCCGGCATTCCGGACTTCCGCGGTCCGGATGGCCTTTGGTCCAAGGTCGACCCCGATGATTTCACCATCGGGCGATATCTGCGTGACCCTCAACTGAGAGAACGCGGATGGCGAATGCACCTGGAGGGCGATCTGTGGGGAGACAGTTCGAAAGTGAGGCCCAATGCGGCTCACGATGCTGTGGCTGATCTGTGGAAGGCCGGCAAGCTCAGCGGGGTGGTGACGCAGAACATCGACGGACTCCACCAGGATGCGGGTGTCCCGTCAGATCACGTCGCCGAACTACACGGCAATATCCGGCGCGTTCACTGCGTCGGATGCGGCGAGGACTGGACGACGTCCGATGTACTCCAGCGAGTCGAAGCCGGGGAAGCCGATCCCCCCTGTCCTTTCTGCGGAGGCATCTTGAAGACGACCACCGTGATGTTTGGGGAACCGCTGCCGATGAGCGAGTGGAGCACTGCGCTCGTGATGGCGGCTCAGGCTGATGCGCTACTGGTCATCGGAAGTACCCTCAGTGTCTATCCCGCCGCCGACATCGCACTCGAACCGGCCAGACGGGGAGTACCGATGGTGATCGTCAACCTCGGACCGACCGATCACGATCATCTCGCCCGGGTGAAGCTCGAGGGGATGGCAGGCGACCTGCTGCCGCGTCTGGTGGAGACGGTCGTCGGTGGATCGGCGCCAGATTCCTACAGCCGCTGATCAGAAGGGAACATGATGGCCACTGAATACCAGCTCAGGCAGTACGTCGTCGAAGACGGGAAGTGGGACGAGTTCCTGGGGATATTCCCAGAAGTAGTGCAGGTCCGAAAGGAAGTCGGCTTCGATGTCGTCGGGGTGTGGACCGTTCAGGATGAGAGGCGGTTCATCTGGATCGTGTCCACCGACCATCCGGACGGAATCGAGGGTGCGTCCGAGGTCTACTACCACTCGCCGGGCCGCAAGGCGATCACGCCGGAGCCGGCCACACTCCTCAGTGAGATCTCCACCACCACCATGGCGGCTTTGCAGGGAATTTGACCCCTCCCAATCTCCCTACAATCGAGATTAATGACGTTCCCGATTGCGGTACTGGTGTCAGGCTCAGGGTCGAATCTGCAGGCAATAATCGACGCTGCCGCCACCGACCCCGACTTCGGGGCCAGGATCGTGTTGGTGATCGCAGATCGTGATGGCGTTGGCGGACTCGGCAGAGCAGAAGTAGCCGGCATTCCAACAGTGGTCGTACCGTGGAGAGACAGCGCCTCGCGGGAGGCGTTTTCGGAAGCGGTGGCAGTTGCTGCGGCGAACGCGGGAGCTGCGGCTCTGGTGCTGGCCGGATTCATGCGCATCCTGACCAGAGAAGCCGTCGACCGATTCCCGGTTCTCAACATCCACCCGGCTTTGCTCCCGTCGTTCCCTGGAGCACACGGTGTCCGCGATGCGTTGGCCTACGGA
>JBLYYS010000389.1:0-2575 GCA_048550235.1 Acidimicrobiia bacterium
GCCCCGACGCAAAACTGGCGCTGTCCGGCAGTTGCGCAGAACTCGACCCAGACGGCGTCTGCAGTCGCGGCGAGTTGATCCTCTGGGATTTGGAGAGTCAAAGCGAGATGGCTCGTTTCGATGGACATGCGGGCTGGGTAAACGGAGTCGCTTTCAGCCCGGACGGCCAAACCGCTCTGTCCGGGTCGGGAGACGCCACGGTGATCCTATGGCAGGTTGAAACGGGCGAAATCATTCGCCGGTTCACCGGGCACTCGGCGGGAGTGAACACGGTCGCCTTCGGCCCCAAAGGTAAGACCGCTCTCTCGGGCTCCGCCGATGCCTCACTCATTCTCTGGGATCTCAGCACCGGAGACATCATCCGTCGGTTCGATGGACACCTCGACGGCGTGAACCGTGTGGTCTTCGGCCCCGACAACCCTGAAGGCGCCGCCGGAGAAACCGCCCTCTCGGCCTCCGATGACACGACGATGATCCTCTGGGATGTGAACACCGGCGAGATCATCCGCGTCTTTTCCGGGCACGGCGCCAGAGTGACCGACGCCGCCGTCCATCCCGACGGACTCACGATCGTCTCGGTTGCCAAGGACCTCTCTATTCGCGAGTGGGACCTGTCGACCGGAGAGGTCAACCGGCAGCATGCGCTTTTCGCCGGACCAGGCAGCCTGGCGTTTGCACCCGACGGCGACACCGCCCTAATAAGCGTCAAAGTGGACGTCCGCCGATGGGATACCGAACGATGGCAAGAGATAGGGCGACTCGCTGGTCATGGGATCGGCGAGGACCAGATCGGCAATATCCACTCCCTATCAATCAGTTCCGACGGTCGGCTGGCCCTCTCTGCGGGAGCGGACAAAACACTGCGCATGTGGAACCTGGAGGGTCAGGTGGTATCGCGTCACTTCGACACCGACGGCACCCCTATCGACGCAGTGGCAATCAGCTCTGACGGAAGCCGCTTGCTCGCCGGCCTGGGTAATGGAGAGACGATCCTGTGGGATGTCGAAGACGGCGTGATCATTCGCCGATTCGGGGGCGAAGGAATCGGAGTAGCTCCAGATTGCCTGGCCTTCAACCCCGATACCGGCGATGCTACCGCCCTCGTCTGCGCCGAAGACTCGTCCGGGGCTACCGACGCGACCAGCCTCGTGCTCTGGGATCTCGAGACCGGACGAGAGCTCCGTCGCTTCGAAGGCCATATCACCTACGTGAGGGCATTGGCGTTCAGCCCCGATGGTCGCACTGCGCTGGCCGGATCCCAAAGCCTTGGAAACAACGAACTCGGAGACTTGATTCTCTGGGATGTCGAAACCGGTCGAGAACTCCTTCGCTTCGATCTCGATCACGATGTCACCAACATTGCCATCAGCGCCGACGGCACGCAGGCGGTCACCAGTTCGGTTACCGACTTTGTGGCGATTCTCTGGGACATGGCTTCCGGAAGGGAGATCCGCCGTTTCGAAGGCCATGGGGGCCCGGTCTTCAATGTCTCGTTCGGCCCAGAGGAGAAGACGATTCTGACCGCATCTCTTGACGGGACCCTGATCCAATGGGACATCGAAACCGGCGAGGTCGTGCGCCGGTTCGTAGGACATGAAGATTGGGTGCTGGGCCTCGACGTCAGTCCGAACGGGCAGTATGTGATCTCCAGTTCTGGGGACGGCACAGTCATCCTGTGGGACCTCGAAAGCGGGGAAGAACTGCGTCGTTTTCCGGTGCATGTGGGATGGGTGTTCGACGTCGCGTTCCACCCGGATGGCCAGTCGGCGTTCTCGGTTGGGTTGGATGGTGCACTCGTTCAACTACAGGTGGGAGACCCAACCCTGGATGAACTGGTTGATTGGATCCACGCCAACCGGTATGTGCGAGAACTGACCTGTGAAGAACAGGAGCTATACCGCATCGAAGCAACCGGTGATTGTCCCGACGACCAGCGGGGCTAGCTGCCGCCGGCCACGGCGTCGGCCGGACTCCCCTTTGGGTTGTCCCGGGAGTCAGTCGGTGGTTGGCGCCATCAGCTTCGCCTACCGGACGTCAGTTCCCGCTCCAGCCCATCGAGAATCAGGTCCAGTCCGAACTCGAACTCGGCTGAGTGGTCGTAGCCGGGTTTCAGAGCATGATCGAGGATCATCTCAGTCAGGTAGGGGTACTGGTCCCGGGGCAGCATCTGGAGCAACAACTCCGACGCCTCAGTCAGATCGCCTTCATCCTCCAAAGGCAGGCTCTGTTCCTGAGATGAGAAGCCATAGATGTAGCTATCCATCAGAGAAAAGGCGTGAGCGGCCATAGCCAACGGGAAGCCGGCTTCACGAAGAGTTCGCAACACCCATTCGTGATGGCCGAGTTTCACTGGTCCCTCAGACACCAGCGAATCAATCAGTACGCTCGCCCAGCTGTGCTGCGAGAGCATTCGATATGCCGAAATCGATCTCCGCCGCATAGCCTGCCTCCAACCGACAGCCTCGGACGGTAGATCGATCTCGCTCATGACAACTTCGACCATACCGTTGAGGATGTCTTCCTTGTTGGCCACGTGGTTGTACAGCGACATCGCCTCCACGCCGAGTTCCTTGCC
>JBLYYS010000390.1:0-9261 GCA_048550235.1 Acidimicrobiia bacterium
GTCAGCATGACCACCATCACGTTGTTCGTGCCGTGCGTCGCCAGCGTGCTGATGATCGCCAAGGAGCGGGGCGCCAAGACCGCGGCCGCCGTGACCGCATTGGTTTTCCCGCTGGCGATCTTCATCGGTGGGATGCTTGGTCGGGTGCTCGAGTTCGTCGGATGGGGCGCATGAGTAAATCGATGGCTTGCCCGCTCTGTGGAACACGGTTCGATCCAGAGGTCGAGATCGCTTGCGGTTCCTGTCCGATGCATGGAGCGTGCACCCTGACATGCTGTCCAGAGTGCGGATACACGACTGTGGATGTCAGTAGCTCGCGTTCGGCCGGGTTCCTCGGCAGGTTGTTCCCCGCTCGCAAGACCGAAACGATCGTGGCGGCAACCCTGGATCTCACTTCCGTCGGCAGTGATGCATCGATAGCCGGGTTTGACGAGGAGATGTCGACCGGTCACCGGGAACTCCTTCGTGCGTACGGCATCGAACCGGGTCGGACCGTCCGGATTGAACAACACTCGCCGGTGACCGTGGTTGTGGTCGACGAGACCGAAGTTGCCCTGGAAGCCGACCTGGCGAGGTTGATCTTCGTCGGGGCGGCTCGCTGAATCTCACGTCCCCGGCGGGCTCGCGGACACTCGGACGATTTCCATCTGATCTGCGGGTAGCGTCTTTCACATATGAACGATGGAGGCGCGGTGAGCGAGAAGATAGGTTTTGTTGGACTCGGCATCATGGGGTTGGGTATGGCCCGCAATCTGGTCGAGCAGGGTCACGACGTCACGGTCTGGAATCGCACCCGGGCGCGAGCGGACGAAGTCGTCGGTGCAACGATTGCAGAATCTCCGCGCGCGCTGGCGGCGGCATGCGGGATAACGATGATCTGCGTTTCGGACACTCCAGATGTAGACGCGGTTCTGCACGGCGAAGACGGGGTGCTGGCCGGTTTGAGCGAGGGAGCGCTCGTTATCGACCACTCGACGATCAGCCCCTCTGCGACCGAAGGCTTTGCGGCGGAGGTGTCGGGTCGTGGGGCGTTCTGGCTGGATGCTCCGGTCAGCGGCGGCAGTGAAGGGGCAACCCGCGGCACACTGTCGATCATGATCGGGGGGGATGAGACGCAATTCAATCGCGCCGTTCCATACCTAGAGGCTTTCGGAACGACGATCACCCATGTGGGCCCAACCGGTGCCGGGCAACTGGTGAAGCTGGTCAATCAGATCCTGGTGGTTGGAACTCAGCTGGCCGTTTCTGAAGCGTTGTTGTTTGCGCAAGCCGGTGGCCTGGACTTGGAGAAGACTCTCAGCGCGGTGAAGGGGGGCGCCGCGGGGTCGTGGATGCTCGCCAACCGCGGTCCGCAGATGATCGAACGTGATTGGCGGCCCGGTTTCACGATCGACCTCCAGCAGAAGGACCTGCGTCTGGTTCTCGAAGCTGCCGACGAGCTGGGCGCGCCGGTGCCGGGAACCAGCCTGATCTTCCAGATGTACCGGGCGCTACAGCGGCGTGGACTCGGAGGCGATGGCAACCATGCTCTGGTCAAGGCGCTCGAGGAGATGTCGGGGCTCGAGGTCGGCGAGTGATCCGTAGACTTCGGGATATTCATGGTCGAAACTCTTCACTGGACTGAAGACGAGGACGCGAACCGATTGCTGGCGCGCAATCCGCTCGCGCTCCTGATCGGCATGCTGCTGGATCAGCAGTTCCCGATGGAACGAGCATTCTTCGGACCTCACCTGTTGTCGCGTCGATTGGGCCGGGAACTCGATGCCGCCGACATCGCCGCAATCGACGAAGACGAACTGATTGCTCATTTCAAGGGACCGCCGGCGATTCACAGATACCCGGCATCAATGGCCAAACGAACTCAGGCTCTCTGCCGCGCAATCGTGGACGACTACGGCGGTGATGCTGCCGAGGTGTGGACCACGGCCGATGATGCGGGAGGGCTTCTGGCACGCCTGCAAGCTCTCCCCGGGTATGGCAATGAGAAGTCCCGGATCTTCATCGGGATACTTGGCAAGCGGCTGGACGCGGCACCCCGAGGATGGGAAGAGAAAGCGGCCGACTGGCCCTCGATCGCCGACGTGGCCGTTTTCGATGATGTGTTTGTACTACGTGAGCAGAAGCGTGCCATGAAGGAGGCGAGGAAGCGGAAGTAGTGGGGTGGCTCGTCCTGGAGTGCTGCTGTATCTGAGGTTCCTTCGATCGAAAGGAGGACGCGGTGTCAGAGCTGGAAGTAAGGGAGTGTGTACTCGGTCCGATGGTGGTTGCGAGTGCGCTGGGTTTCGGGACGGAACCCGAAACCGAGGCCTGGAACCTGATTCGTGAATTCGCCCGACAACACGGACTGAGCGCAGAGTCGGGCGACCATCGATTCTTCGGATTCAACAACCCGGGGCCCTCGCCGGGAAACCCGGATTACGGGTACGAGCAATGGATGACGATCGATCCGGGTGTCGGAGTCGAGGCGCCCTTGACCCGCAAAGAGATCCCGCGCAGTCGCTACGTGGCGACACGGTTCGTTGGTCTCCAGAACATCACGGATACGTGGCGAGAGTTCCTGAGTTGGTTCGACGATCGTGGGCTCCACCGGAGCGCCGGTGACGAGCCGTGCCTCGAAGAGCTCCGCAATCCCGCGGCGAGCTCTCCCGAACTCTGGGAGTTCGATCTCTATCTACCCATATCGGAACCAACCTCAGTTTGATCGGATAGGCAGGTTCTTCACCCGGGCACTCGCCAAGGTTTTCGGCCAGGGTCCCTGAGCGACTACAAATGGCGGATGCGTATTTCGTTCTACTTCGATCCGATCTGCCCCTGGTGTTGGATCACGGCCCGCTGGTTGATCGAAGTCCGCGAGAGCCGCGACATCAGCATTGACTGGCGGACCTTCAGTCTGGCGATCAAGAACCAGGATCTCGCAGGGCAGGAGCGTTGGCGGGCTGCACAGGAAGAGGGTCTCCGGGCTCTACGCCTGGTCGAGGTGGCCCGGGCCGTTTCCGGGCCGGACGTAGTTGAAGATCTCTACAAAGCGATGGCTGATCAGTGGCACACGAAGAAGGAGCGGACGTTCGATCTCGACCTGGTCCTGAAGGCGGCAGGGGTGGAGTCCGTGTCGGCGGCAGTCGCCGACGACGTCGCCTGGAACGAGTTGATCGAGTCCTCGATGGCGGGAGCGATGGCGATCGTTGGCGAGGATGTGGGTGTTCCGCTGATCGTGTTCGAAGGATCTGAACCGGCCGGCTTCTACGGTCCGATCATGTCGCCGGCACCGACTGGCGAGGATGCAGCGGTGGCATTCGATCATCTGCTCGGGCTGGCTTCCATACCGGGTTTCTACGAGCTGAAGCGGTCCCGAACGTAGCCGCTGTCGACCCCGACGCCGGGGTTTCCGGCGAGCCTGTGTTCGGTTTGCCGGGACGGCTTCCGGAAGCCACACTGCGGATGTGTCTGCTGACAGTTTCTCGAGGTGGCCGGACAAGGGTGAAGGACGGCCGATGGTCATCGGTATGGCCGGTGGTTCGGGGTCGGGCAAGACGACGATCGCCGAACGGGTTCTCAACGGCATCGGACGGGATCGTGTGCTCCTTGTCGAGCATGACTCCTACTACCGGGACCGACCCGAGCTCACGGCAGAGGAGCGGGCGAGGATCAACTACGACCATCCGAACTCGCTCGAGACGGAGCTGTTGGTCGTTCATGTCGAATCCCTGCTGAAGGGTCAGAAGGTTGCCAAGCCGAAGTACGACTTCGGAGTACACGCCAGGTTGCCGGAGACGGTCGATGTGGATCCACGACGGGTGATCATTCTCGAAGGGATTCTGGTGCTGGCGGAGGAGAGCCTCCGGGATCTGATGGACTTGAAGATCTATGTCGACACCGACGCGGACCTGCGGCTGGCCCGCCGGATGGAACGAGACCTCCGCGATCGTGGACGGACGCCGGAGTCGGTCCTAGACCAGTACCTGACCTCCGTACGACCGATGCATCTCCAGTTCGTGGAGCCGTCGAAACGCTATGCCGACATCATCATCCCTGAGGGGTACAACAGCAGTGCGGTCGGCACCGTCATCGGCATGATCCGCGAATATCTAGCCCGCGAATAGCCCCAGGAATCCTCAGGTAAGGGGGGCTGGGGTGGCGGCGGTGATTGATTGGAGGAGGGCGGGAGCGATCTCGAGTTGGAGTCCACGCTGGCCGCCGCTGACGTAGACGGTGTCGTAGTCGAAGGCCGACTGGTCGGCGTAGGCCGGTAGCCGTCGCGTTTGCCCGAATGGACTGATCCCGCCGACTACGTATCCGGTGAGACGCTCGGCGTCTCGAGCCTCGGCCATGTGAGCCCGTTTGCCTCGTGCCGCGCGGGCAAGAGCCTTCAGAGAAAGCTGATGGTGGACGGGGACGATGGCCACGGTGTGCCGCCCATCTACCGACGCGACCAAGGTCTTGAATACCCGACCGGGTTCGGCGCCTATCGCCGCTGCTACCGACTCGCCGTAGGAGCCGTCCACCGAATCGACGTGGTAGGTGTGCACCCGATATGTGGCGGCTGCCCGGTCGAGGGCCTGGATCGCTCTGGTCCGGCTCATGGTGCATTGTTCCACGAACGTGTGTGCCCGTGTCGGGCTCATATACTGTTCCGCTGTGAGTCAAGAACATCCTTCTGTAGCCATTCTCGGGGCAGGTGCAATGGGCGAAGCTCTCGCCATGGGGCTTCTCGATGCCGGGTGGGAGCATTCCGACATCGAGTTGGCAGCCCGACGGGTCGCACGAGCGAGTCGGGTTGAGGCAGACACCGCTTGTCGATGCGTTCTCGATCCGGCGGAGATCGTCACCGGCAAAGACGTTGTCGTTGTGGCTGTGAAGCCGCGTGACGTGCATCGCCTCCTCGAGCAGATTCATCCCCTGTTCAACTCCCGCCAGGTGCTGGTCTCTCTCGCCGCCGGCGTTCCGACCACGGTGTTTGAGAAGGTGCTCGGAGAGATCCCTGTCATCCGTTCCATGCCGAATACTCCCGCCATCGTCCGCGAGGGAATCACAGGGATGGCTTCCGGCGCCTTCACGAGCACCGAGGATCTGGACCTCGCAGAACGAGTACTGAGTGCAGTCGGTCCGGTGACCAGGCTCGACGAGCACCTCCTCGATGCGGTCACGGCGGTCTCCGGTACCGGACCTGCCTACGCCTTCCTTCTCGCCGAGGCGCTCACCGAAGCTGCCATCAGGGAGGGACTGCCCCGTGACGTAGCCGAAATGCTCGTCCACCAAACGATCAAAGGAGCCGGAGCGCTGCTCGTGGCCACCGGCCGCAGCCCGTTTGAACTGCGGTCCGAGGTGACGTCCCCGGGCGGAACAACCGCCGCGGCTATGCACATTCTGGAGGAGCGCGGCTTCCGCGCTCTGGTCGAGGACGCCGTTCAGGCAGCCGCCCAGCGGTCGAAGGAACTTGGGGGGTTCGCGGTGGCTGCTGAGGAGGACCAGTGATCAACGCTTTCAGCAGAGTCATGCTGAAAGCCACCGATCTGCGGCTGTCCAAGTGGATGTTCACCGAGCTCAAGGCGGGCCGCAAGCTCGCGCTGCGGTTCGTTGCCGGTGAGACGATGGCGGAGGCCGTAGCGGTGGCCAAGGAACTCAACGAGCGTGGAATGACGGCATCGCTGGACCACCTCGGTGAATCGGTCACCGATGTCGGATCTGCCCGATTGGCCCGCGACGACTACCTGGCCTGCCTCGACGAGATCGACACCCACGGTCTCGATGCGAATGTGTCGGTGAAGCTCACTCAACTGGGGTTGGCTCTTGACAGGGAGTTGGCGATCGAAGCTATGCGCCTCATCGCCGGTCGAGCGGCGGAGATCGGCACGACCGTCACGATAGACATGGAAGACAGCCCGTATACGGACGCGACTCTCGCCATCTACGAAACAGTTCAGAAGGAGTTCGGCAACGTGGGCGTCGCTGTGCAGGCGTACCTCTACCGGACCGGTGCCGATGTGGCGCGGATCGCTTCCCTCGGTGGCCACATCCGGCTGTGCAAAGGTGCATACGCAGAGCCGGATTCGATTGCCATGACGCGCAAAGAGCATGTCGACGCCAGCTTCGCCACCCTCACCCGGCAGCTCATGGATCAGAGCGACGCCAAGCCGGCAATTGCCTCGCATGACGATCGGCTGATCGATTTGACGAGAACGCTGGTCGCCGGCCGCAAGGAACCGTTCGAGTTCCAGATGCTCTACGGCATCCGCACTCAACTCCAAGAGGAGTTGGTGCGGCAGGGCCACCCGCTGCGCATCTACATTCCCTATGGATCTGAGTGGTATCCCTACTTGACCCGCAGGCTGGCGGAGCGCCCGGCGAACACTCTGTTCTTCATGCGCGCTCTGGTCGGCAAGTAGCCTCAGGTCCAGTCGACCCCGAGGTGGTTCATGCTTGAAGTCGGAGATCTTGCGCCCGCATTCACCCTTCCCGACGAATCCGGCTCGCCGGTTTCGCTCTCTGATTTTGCCGGTCGGAATCTGATCATTTTCTTCTATCCAAAGGCAATGACTCCCGGTTGCACGACTGAAGCGTGCGACTTCAGGGATCGGGCCGACTCTCTTCTGTCGGCGGGCTACTCGGTGGTCGGTGTTAGCCCGGACCCCGTTGACAGGTTGCAGAAATTCCGGGAGAAGGAGGCGCTGGTCTATCCGCTCCTGTCCGATGAGGATCACGCAGTGGCGGTGGCCTATGGCGCCTGGGGAACCAAGAAGAACTACGGACGTGAATACGAGGGTCTGATTCGGTCGACCTTCGTTGTCGGCGCCGACGGCAATCTTGATCGCGTCTATCGGAATGTCAGAGCAACGGGTCACGTTGCTCGGGTGACGAGGGATTTGCTCGACGACTAGTCGATCGCCGCTGCCTGGCGGTCGGGATGAACTCCCGGTGCCATCGCTATGCTGCGAAAGATGATGCGCCGATTCGCTGTTCTCTTGTTAGTACTCCTGGTGGTTTTCGCCGCCACTCCGGCTTTTGCCGCCGAACCGGATGAAATCCTGGCCGAACTCGAATTCCGAAATTACGCGGCGGAGAACGGCACCGGCTCCGACATCAACGGTCTCGAGGACCTCATCGATGATGTCGATGCCGCTGAGCGCGGACTCTATTTCGTCCGTCTGCGAACCGACCCCTCAGGTGGAAACGACCTCTTCGCGGCCGACTTGATTGGCTTGGGGCTGTTCGGCACGGTGGTAGTGATATCTGCCAATGAGATCGGAGCGGCCTCGACGGACTTCGATGATGATGCCGTGGACTCGGCGATCGATGCCGCCTTCGACGATTTCGCAGACCGGGATGATCTCGGTGCGTTCAAGGCATTCGCGGACGATCTACCTGATGCTCCGCAGCCGGCAGTCGAGCCGACTACCGCAGTGAATGAACCGGTACCGAGCGCACAGTCGTCCTCCGACGGCGGCGGAGGAGGAGGAGGGCTCTTCCTGGCCTTCATGGTCATCATTGTCGGATTGATCGGTTTCATGCTCTGGCGGAATTCACGGCGCGCTAAGGACATGGCCGAGGGCAGAGTGGACGAGGCGAAGGCAGAGTTGAAGGGTCAACTCGACGTGATTGCCAATGAAATCCTCGACCTGTCCGATCGGGTGACGGTTGCCGAGAACGACGAAGCTCTCGCTCACTACCGTGCTGCCAACGACACTTACGCAGAGGTCATCGATGCTTCAGAGACGGCCGTCTCGCTGGCCGACCTGGAAGCCCTTTCTGATCGTCTCGACAAAGCCCGGTGGCGACTGGAAGCAGCTGAGGCGCTGATCGAAGGCCGAGACGTCCCTGCCGAGCCGGAAGACCGACCGGCCCATTGCTTCTTCGATCCTTCTCATCGAGCCGGCGTCGAGGAAGCCGAGATCCGTACGCCGGCCGGTTCGAAGATGGTGGGAGTCTGCCGTGATTGTGCGGGCAAGCTCCGCAAAGGTGAGACGCCCACACCTCGTTCGATAAACGTCGGTGGTCGGCCTGTCCCGGCACCCCAGGCGCCTCGTTCATACGGCGGCGGAGGGCTCGATTGGCTGAGTGCCTTTTCGATCCTCCTCGGCGGACGGGGTAGCGGTGTTTCCTATGATCTCGGACGTACTCGCAACGTCCGTCGGGCAAGCGGAAGCGGAGGAGGCTCGGTCCTCGGACGTCTCGGCTCGCGCCGGAGCGGGACGGCTCCAATTGGCGGGACCAGGTCCACGTCACGCTCGACGCCCAAGCGAACCACGACGAATCGGTCGACATCCCGAACTAGTCGTCCATCCGCCCCGAAGGTGAAGGGGAGATCCCGGCGTCGCCGCTGAGTAGTCCGACACGGTTTTCCCATGTCGTCTGCCCTGCGACATAGGGCGTTCACCGCGGCTTAGTATGGGCGGAGATTCATAGAACGGAGCAGACATGTTCAAGCGCGTGTGGGGCTACATCAAGGCTCTCTTCCGGCGAACCGTCGAGGGAGCAATGGACCCCGAGGTCGAGATCGAACAGGCGATCCAGGAAGCCCGCAAGCAGGACCAGGTCTTACGCAATCAGGCAGCCAAGGTCATTGCCCATCGTACGCAACTCGAAGCCAAGATCGAGCAAGCCGCCGACACCGTCGGCGAGGCCCGCGAGATGGCCAAGAAAGCACTGCTGCGAGCTGAGGATGCCAAGTCGAAGAGCGATGTCGACGGCCTCAACAAGTGGACGCAAGCGGCTCAGAGTCTGGCACTCAAGCTCCAGGCCGGTGAGAACAACCTCAATGGCCTCAAGGATCAGTATGAGATCGCCGTCAACCAGGCGGAGGATGCTAAGCGGGCAGTGCAGAGCAACGCTATGCGATTGCAGGAACTGGCTGCCAAGCGCATGGAACTCGTTGGCCAACTCCAACAGGCGAAGATGCAGGAAGCAGTCAACTCGGCCGTCGAGTCCATTTCGGCGTCGATGGAGGTTGAAGCGCCCAGTCTCGACAAGGTTCAGGACAAGATCCAGGCCCGGTTGTCTGAGGCCAAGGCTCGATCTGAGCTGCGGGAAGCGACGCCGGAGGGCACCGAGGCAGAGTTGCGCGAGGCTATCTCTCTCGCCCAGGCAGATACAAAGCTCGACGAACTGAAAGCCGAACTCGGACTAACTGAGTAGCTAGTAGCGAGTCGCGGGTCGCGAGTAACCCGCGACTCGCGACTCGCGACGATCTTCGTGACCTTTTACCCTGATCTGAGGTCGCCGCGGGCTCCATCTGGTTCGTAGACTCTCCTACGTCGCCCCGACGAA